>NZ_JMDX01000015.1:0-44176 GCF_000935845.1 Paenibacillus sp. E194 | reverse complement strand
ATATTGGCTGTTTGTTTGCGAATGCTGTGTATCATGCTGTTGCTAGTAACTATGGCGGAGATTGCTGCAATTCTGTGGCTTGCTCAGGTGTCAGGGGATGAAATTCCAGCAGCAATAAATACTATGAGCTCTATATTGTTACATATCGACCATAGTGATTACGCCAAATCCGATCTGATGATTACATTCAGTGGGGATGTAGTGAGGCTATGTCTAATCATGGTGATACTATTTATTGCCGGGGGGATTTTTAAAGATATTAGTAAGGACTATACACCGTTTGTTGCCAAGCATATGAAGCGTTTGAAGCGGATCTCCTTGCTCATAGCTGGGATGGCCATTATTCCTGGGTTTGTTGAAATAGCAATGATTCAAATGGTCACCCCAGCGGCCAAGGTTAATGTGTCGTTTGAGCTGTTTTATATTTTGGTTGCGGTCGTATTCTTTTGCCTAGCTCAAATATTCGATTATGGCAGAATGCTGCAACAGCAATCCGATGAAACTTTGTAAGGATGTGTGTATTATGGCTATTGTTTTGAGGCTGGATCGTGTGATGGCAGACCGTAAGATATCTCTGAACGAGCTTGCGGCTAAGGTAGGAATATCAAATGTTAATCTCTCAAATATAAAAACGGGGAAAATAAGTGCGATTCGTTTCTCTACACTTGATGCGATTTGTAAAGTCCTTGATTGCCAGCCTGGCGACATTTTAGAGTACAAGGGAGAGGAGTAGTAGAAGATGACTGTTTCCGTGTTGGTTGGTTCACTTGTACAAGTGATCCTATTTAGTGTAATTCCTCTGGTATGTTGGTTCATATTCGCCAGAAAGAAGCAGTCTTTTTTTGAATGGATTGGATGTAAACTTCCTGTTATCGAGAAAAGAAACAGCTTTTTCATCCTGTTCTTTTTAGCGCTTCTCTTGTTCGTATCTCTTGGGTGGATAATTATTTTGTTTTTCACTAATGACACCGATGTTGCTGCTTCGCAATTTTATGGAGTAGGCGTTTCAGGTATAGCTGCGGCTTTGTTGTATGCTTTCGTACAAACCGGTTTATCTGAAGAAATATTATTTAGAGGTTTTATCGGGAAAAGGTTAATTTCTGCGTTTGGGTTTGTAACAGGGAACACGGTTCAGGGGATATTGTTCGGGTGTTTGCACGGGGCTATGTTTTTTTCGAAAACTGGAATTATCAATGCTGTTATCATAACGTTATTTACTGCTTTAATAGGTTGGTTTATGGGGTACATAAATGAGAAATTAGCAGGAGGATCCATTATTCCAAGCTGGATGATGCATGGATTGGCCAATTCGCTCTCGGCGCTGACGATGATGTTCCAATTGGTGTAATAAGATGATATGCCATGCGGCTCTTCCGTTTGATGGATTCTGCCTAGATTCTCTTGATATTTTGGATTTTATCCTAATTAAGAAAGCGACCCTTGAACTCAAGAGTCGCTATCTGTATGTTTTGAACCTATACCTTTTCTCTAATCCCCGCGTCACTGCCCAACGGGCTCCATCCCGAGCCGATGCTGCTTACCACCCTGTTCCAATGTCACTGAATGACATAGACCACTCAGGATCATCACTATTCATTGGCGACCATCCTGTCCCGATGTCACTTACAAGCAGGCTTGTCCCGGTATTACTGTCAACAGGAGACCATCCTGACCCGATATTATCCGCGCTCACTTCCAAAGATAACCCTGTAGAACCGAACAAGAAAAGAGCCATGGAGATCGTGACTAGTACTTTCTTCATTTGAATCCACCTCATTTAATAGAATGTGTGTGAAACGACCTTTGTGTTCTTCAGAAGCATGTATCTCATACTCTTGAAAGAGAAGAACAGACATACCAACATACTGCATATTTTTGAGTTTAAGTGCCAATTCCAATGATAGGGCGTTAAAGTTAAAACCCAATTCATGCTGAGCTGTTTTGAAATATACTGTGCCAACGCTTGTGTAAGACGTA
The DNA here is from genome assembly GCF_000935845.1 of Paenibacillus sp. E194. Classification (NCBI taxonomy): domain Bacteria; kingdom Bacillati; phylum Bacillota; class Bacilli; order Caryophanales; family Paenibacillaceae; genus Paenibacillus; species Paenibacillus sp. E194. Next base: position 42,199 of record NZ_JMDX01000015.1, on the reverse strand, counting down.
ACTTGTGCTTTACGTGGAAGGGGTCTTCCATAGACAATAGAATGTCTATGTAGGTTTTATGTTTTTCCAAATACACAGCAGCGTCTTGAAACGCTTCATTACTAACATAGCTATCCAATGCGACAGGGAGTACCAAGAGTTTTTGATCACTATTCAAAAGCCCCATAAGTTCCTCAATTGGTTCTGTCTTCTTCATCTCGATGGAAATGTAAAGCTCGTTGCATTTAGAAAGAAATGCGTAATGGTCACCATAAACGGCATATTGACGAGTAGAATTTAATGCACCTTCATAGTTTTTCATGCCTTTCAAAGCCACAGACTCGTACAACCAGCTCTCTGCTATATAATCATCTTGCCCTTCCTCAAACGCAACAGCACGCAATTCCTTGGCATACTGGAGCAGCTTTGCCCAGTTCTCTACGACATTGTAGTATGTAAGAATACGATAGTAGGCGTCGAGCCTTAGTGAATCAGGCAGTATAGGCAAATATTCAATCAGCTGGCATAAGGCTTCGTTGCCGGCTCCGCTCGTATCCAAGTCTCTCAAGATGAGAAATCTTCTGTAGTAGGAGATGGCTATTTTCTCGCTGCGGCTGTATCCATTGCGGATAATGATGTCGTAGAACGGGAGTGAGTAGTTGCGTTTCGGTGACTGGAAGATGCGTTCGGCGATTTTGAAGGCGGTGTCGATCAGTTTGGAACGATTGGTTTCTTCATAGAGGAGTTGTACTAGTTGTTTGACCAGGTCATACTTTTCTACTTCAATACAATGGAGAATAAAATCGCTTGTCTTATCAGGCCGCAATCGGCCCAGTTCATTGCAGCATTCCCCTATGAATTCTTCATAGAAGGTTTCTATTGGTAATCCGAATGCGTGATTGATCGCGTGGAGCTGAGGCAGCATAAGTGATTGCTTGTTGTTGAAAATGTAACTAATGGATGAACTGTCGATGCCGGATGCCTCTGCTAACTCTTTCTGCTTCCACCCCCTTATGCTCAATTCATCTTGTAACCTGTGGCGGAGTTCCATCGGAGCTACATGAAGATTGCTTGTCATGTCGAATCCTCCTTATCTAGTAATTCAGCATAACAATTCGAAATCCTTCCTGAATTGACAATTTATTTAAGTTTCTGTTGGTTTTTAGTATAAATGAAGATGAAGTAAATGGCAAATTGACATCTGGTTGAATTTCTATACTATTTTTGTCGAAAAATGGAGAGCAACATGTGGTTTTACAATGCTTGTTTCGAAAAGCGGAGTTCCAGATCATATAATGAAAACATGTAATGATCTTCAAAGAATGGAGGATACACGATGGTCTTAACCATTTACCGCTGGGTACCTATAGTAAGCATCATGCTATCGGTGTTTTTGGTTGTTTTAGACATGCTCGTCATTCATGATCCGTCTTTGGATGGATTCGGTATTGTATCTACCTTTGTGTTACCTCCACTCGGCATTATTTTCGCTGCGATTTCATTTCAGCAAACAGCCTCAAATAAAGATATTGCACTCATCGTATTGAATTTGCTCATCTTTCTATCCTTTTTTATGTATATGTTTTTTGGAACATTGCTTTTTGGAGTGTAATAAAATCCGGATTATGTCTGGAAGCTACCGATATCTGACGGCCAGTCATTGGCTTATACAGCGGCCCCCGGTTCATTTTCGATTCCTGAGCTAGTGATAAATTGATTTGTAGGCTAACACGAACTGGTGCGATAAAATGGTAGCATAAACTCGTTTTCCGTAACTTATAGGAACTTAAGGCGTCATCAGCCACTTGAATTGACGGTGAATTCGGAACCGCCAATGATAGCGGCTTTTTGTTTATTTCAAGAACAAGATGACGTACAATCATATTATTTCTAGCGTGATTAATATTTTGGGGAGCTCATTCCAATGAACAATGACTATCAATCCAGAATCGATAAGATCATTTCCTATATTAAAGAAAACAGCCATCAGAGGCTCAGTCTCGATCAGCTTGCCAGCATTGCGAACTTTTCCAAATATCATTTTACGAGAGTCTTTGCGGCGCATGTCGGCATGACGCCTATGGCATTTGTGAATCAAGAGCGCTTGCAGAAGGCAATTCACTTGTTGGAGCAAACGGATCACACCATACTGGACATTTCAAGTCTGTGCGGTTTCGAGTCCATATCCACCTTCAATGCTGTCTTCAAGAAGCACTATGAAAATACACCGAGCGCGGTCAGGAGCAAGCTGCGAGATACCATTCAGCATACAAATCGGGAAGATCGCAATTTGTCAGCAAATCATAGCAATAAGCAAGAAGAGTTATTTTTCTCTCCAGACTACAATAGAAGTCGCAGAAATCCATTGCTGCAGAGAGCGTGGGAGAACATGATTGTGATCAAGGAGATTCCGGAAGTCGAAGTGGCGTATGTACGGCATGTCGGGAGTTATTTGGATACCCGCAGTGCATGGGACAAGTTAAGCAACTGGATGCGAGAGCAGGGGCTTGCCGCAAGAGAACTGTCATTCATTGGCGTTTCGTTAGACGATGGAAATGAAGTCGAGGAGTATGCCTGCCGTTACGATGCTTGTGTCACGCTGCCGCCGGGATTCACCAAGCAGGAACACAAGGACATCTCATATGGAACCCTGCCCGGTGGTAGGTTTGCGGTCTATTCGTATTACGATACCATCCCGAATTTCGTGCTCGCATACGAGACGATGTTCAGGCTGTGGCTGCCAAGCAGTGGTTATGAGGCTGATGATCGGCCATGCCTTGAACTGTGCCTGAACGATCCCAAGCAGGATAAGGAAGGCAAGTGCAGAGTGGATTTACATATTCCGATTCGAAACAGAGCATGAGCAGTGGGGATGATGTCCTCAAGCATTATCCTGTGCTAAATAAAAATCAATTCATATTGATTTAGAATTTTTTAAACTTACGTTAGTGTCCTCGACCCTACCATCAAATATAGCAAACCACATTGTTTTTGAGCTTGGTAAATTGATTAGAGTAACTTTTTTGGATAGATTGCTCTTTTGAAGAACTAAGTTAACATTCTTGTTTGATGAATTCGGAAGGATGCCGTAGTAGATAGAGTATGGCTTTTCTGCAATCTTTCCCGCAGTAAAATGCCAGTTATCCGTTATATCAAGAAATCCCCCATTCCCTTGGAACTTGATGTGTCCTTCAGTACCTGAGTACAAAACCACTCCAATGTCATTGTGAGGATCACGTTCAAAAAAAGATATGAAACCACCTTCAACTTCTACTGTTGTAACTATGGCACTGGCATTCAGTTTTAATTCAGTTTGAATCATAGAATTCACATTAGTATAGGTCTTATTTCCACAGGAAGTAATGATTGTCGAAATGACAAGTAAGATAATGATTTTTCTCATCATTAATCAGCTCCTAAGGTAAACAGGCTGCAATAATTTATGCAGCCTGGTACGATATTATTTGCTTTTGAAGATGAAACTTCCAGTTGCAGCTCTTTGAAAAACTTTATCTTGAGGTGTAATAGATATGCCTGGTATATTGCCGCTTATAGACACTCCTAAGACAGTTTCTTCTTTTGTAAATCCGACTTTACCTACAACATCTGTCGTACCGCTGTCACCTGACGTTCGTCGTAAATCAATTTCAAGAGTTGTATGTGCAGTACTTAAATGGAAAGGGAGATTGTCGTATCCATATGCCAGTCCCTTTTTTGGGGTGGCGTCTATAAGATACATACTTTTTGTTTCAGTGTTTCCCCAAAAGTCGCCGTATGAAACCTCAGCTTTGGAGCTCATATTATTCCAATTATCAGACCAAGCAGCACCCGTAGCAATCTGCTTTAAATTAAATTTTTCAGTGTCGACTGTTCCAACAACATAAATACCTGCACATTTATACCCATTTTGACAAGTAGGAGAATTACCTGCAACTATATTCACGTCAATATCACTAACCGACAAAAATTCGTTGAACGAGGAATGTGTAGTATTTCCATTAATCAATCGAGCTGTCCCATTTGTTTTGTGATAGATTTTTGTATAAATGTCTTTCTCGATGTAATCCATCTTAGAAATTTGATACTCAGAAAACCCAATATCCTTCAATACATCATACGTATTCGTATTAGCGTCAGTAGTGGTAGGAATAGCAATTACGCACACAAAAGCAAAAAACATCAAAATAATTTTCTTTTTAAGCATTCTACACCCTCCCAAAGTTTTTTCAAAGAGATAAATGCTTATGTATTTTCTAGTTGCTTAAAATTTCCGTAATAAAACTTAAAACCATCACCTTACCATAATTGGATAATATTTACTATAATTATAGAGTATATAATTATTTGTATGTTGTCAATCCATATTTTGTAGTTGAGAGGCTAGCTTTGCAATAATCGCAATTTATCGGTAGAACATAGCAAGAAGCAAGAAGAGCTTATTCCTTTTTCCTGTTTATAATTAATAGAAAGCACTGCCATCTATTGCTGATGAAAGCGTGAAATATTATGATCATGGTTAGAAGCTAGTGCTCGCATACGAGACGATGTTCAGGCTGTGGCTGCCAAGCAGCGGCTATGAGGCTGATGATCGACCATGTCTTGAACTTTGCCTGAACGATCCCAAGCAGGATAAAGAGGGCAAGTGCAGAGTGGATTTACATATTCCAATTCGTCAAAGAGCATGAGAAGCATAAACAGAGGGGCGGTATGAAGGTATGATGGAACATGAACATAAGCACAAGCAGCATGAGCATGATCTGGCAGCAATAGAGTGGCAGGACAAGCATAAGCATCTTGATCGCATCTTGCGGCAAGCGGGCACGATTACGATAACTCCCTTGATGCAAGGCATGGAAGCAGAGACAGTTAAGGTGGTAACCGATACGGACAGCTATGTGCTGAAAATATGGAGCAGAGATTCCAAACCGGATATTCGTCTGCAATACCAGGCGCTCAATCTGCTGTATGCGCAGGGAGTATCCGTATCGAAGCCCATCGGTTGGGGGATAAATGCGAACGGTGACAGTGTGCTGCTGACTACCTTCGATGGCGAGCCGCTGCGTGATGGCAATAATCAGACTATGAAGGAGATTGCGAATCTATTAGACCGCGTACACCGCATTTCTCCAGAAGAATTCCGTACGCAGATACAACTGCCGCGCCATGATTTTAGCAAATATTTCTTCCCAGGTAAGCAGGCGCATTCGGATCTGCATCCTCTCCTAGAGCAATTGGTCGAGCTGGCAGCACCGAAGCATGAGCGAATCATCCACGGGGATTATCATCTTGGCAATCTCGTTGAGAAGGCGGGACAATTAACGGTCATCGACTGGACCAATGTGCAATTGGGAGATGCAAGATATGATTTCGCTTGGTCGCTCACGCTGCAGCAGATCTATATACCGGAGCACTTTGCCGAAGTGTTTCGTGATACGTATTTAGCTATAAATGAAATTCCGCAAGAGGAGCTTGATGTGTTCCAAGCGCTGGCCTGTCTCAGATGGATACTTCTGTATCGCAATGGGGGCATTCCAATGGGGCCAGATACCCTAGACAGGGTGCAGCGGTTGCTGACAAGCAATCCACATCTACATGGGGTTACATGCTAAAAGGCTTAAAAGGTGGAACAAGACGGTCAAGGCAGTGATGTTGCGATCATACGACGAATACGATTAAGCTGAAAATATGGAGCGGTGATATGATGAATCTGGACGCCGTGTTTGGGCAATTTCCGATATTGAAGTCAGACACACTTACGTTGAAGAAAGTCGAAGAACATCATCTGGAAGAGGTCTATGACATTTACAGCAACGATACCGTTTTTGAATATTGCGGCATTATTCCGAAGTATAAAAAGGCGACCGTCAAGAACATGATCGGACATTTTGAGAGAGACTTCAATAAGAGGTCGCGCATCAAATGGGGGATATTCACCAATGAGGACAGCGAGAGAGTGGTAGGCATCATGGAAGCGTTCGACTTCAATCAGAAGGTGAATATGGCGACGATCGGGTACTTCTTGGCAGAAACGGAGTGGGGGAAAGGCATTGCTGCGGAAGCGACGCGCATCGTTGTGAAGTTCCTGTTCGAGGACGTGGGTGTAAACCGAATTCAAGCCGAGGTCATGCCAGCCAATGAACGCTCGAAGCGGGTGCTGCTGAAGAATGGCTTCATCAAGGAAGGGACGCTGCGGCAAGCATCGCTCTGGTCAGGCAAAGGCATCGTAGACTTAGAGATATATGGATTACTACAGGAAGAGTACAAGATCGAGGTTAAATGAGCAATCCTCCCTTTGTGTTGTGATTTCCTGATAGAAAGGTCCGAGAGGCTTCAGCTTCTCGGGCTTTTTTGCTTTGTTAGGGATCAATCTAGACACTGCTTTCTCTAATAAATAAGTACGATTCTCATAAAAAAATGATGGAAACTACTAGATTTAGAAAGCATAGGCTATAGTACAATCAGCATTGTAAGCGGTTACCATATTTGCAATCAGATAAGACGACTACATAAGCAAAGGAGGACAAACGTAACGCGTAACGATGAACAACAATCTTTTGTTGGGAGGAATGAGATGAAGCAGTCAAGAAAAATTGTAGTTTTCATGCTATTCGTGCTAGCAACTTGGATGCTGACACCCTATTATGCAATGGCTTACGACGATGCTAGCAATGCTATCATGCACGATGTTGTACAGGAGGGGAGTTGGATCCAACAAGATACGCCTTCGGTTGTTGACGCCACATATGGTGGAGAACAGCCCAAATCTGCATCTATGCCTACTGTCATTGACGTTACTTACTATGGAGCAAAGCCGAATACGCAGGAGGATTCGGCAGTTCCCGTCCAGCGAGCGATTGCTGCTGCGGCGGCTGTGGATGGCCCTGTGATTCTTAACTTCCCGGAAGGCAGATATGATTTTTATGCGGAAGATGCGGAGAAGCGGCCCTATTACATTTCCAATACAGCTTCCGAGAGCGAGAATCCAGATGTAACAAAGACGATTGGTTTGCTGCTAAAGGATATGAAGCAGGTAACGGTTGAAGGCAACGGGTCGTTGTTCATGCTGCACGGGAAAATGACGACCTTTGTCATCGATCAAAGCGAAGATATTGAGATTCGCAATGTACGCGTTGATTATGAGCGACCGACGATGTCGGAAGTGAAGGTGCTGGAGATCAGCAGTAACTATATGGATGTTGAAGTCAATCAGGATTCCCTATATGAGATTCGCGGTGGTCAAGTCTATTGGGTGAGCGAACCGAATAAGGCTGGAGCGCGTTATTGGGAGTTCAAGGACGGAATCGCCCAAGAGTATGATCCAGACCAAAATATCACATGGAGAACAGGCAATCCCGTATCCAGCGCGACAAGCGTGCAGGAGTTGAAGGCCAATACACTGCGGCTAAATTATAATCAGGCTCCGAATACAGCGGTAGGGCATGTATTTCAAATTCGAGACGGGGTTCGCAGTCAGGTGGGCTCCTTCATTCATAAGAGCAAAAATGTCACGTGGAAGCATGTCACGATGCACTATACGCATGGACTAGGTATCATTGGACAATTCAGTGAGAACCTGACATTCGAGGACATGACGTTCGCACCGCGCGAGGAAACGGGACGTACCGCAACCGGATTCGCTGACTTCATCCAGGCATCAGGAGTGAAGGGCAAGCTCAAAATAATGAACAGTACTTTCCGTGGTGCCCATGATGATGTCATTAATGTACATGGGACTCATCTTGAAGTGGTGCGCAAGCCGGCACCGAATCAGATCGTCGTTCGCTTCATGCATCATCAGACGTACGGATTCGAGGCGTTCTTCCCTGGTGATGCGATCGAGTTCATCGATAACAGTACCCTTACATCTGTAGGCAGCGGCAAGGTCGTTCAGGCAACACGAATGAATGACCGTGAAATAACCCTCACCTTAGAGGAGGATGTTCCCCCAACGATCGGGACGGGCGTCGTAATTGAGAATGCCACATGGGCGCCAGAAGTCGAAATTAAAGGAAATCACTTCTCGCGCATTCCGACGCGGGGAATTCTTCTATCGACGCGCGGCAAATCCATCATTGAAGACAATGTATTCGAGCGCATGCAGATGAGCGGAATCCTTATCGCCAGCGATGCGCAAACCTGGTATGAATCCGGGATGGTTCAAGATGTAACGATTCGCAATAATACGTTCATCGAGAACGGGAATCCGGTGATTCAGATTCATCCGGAGAATACGAAGTATGCAGGGCCTGTTCATCGCAATATCAACATTGAAGGCAATACGTTCCAGATGCTAGACAATACGGTGCTGTTCGCCAAGAGCACGGACGGCATTCGTTTCTCCAACAACAAGATTACGAGAACGCACCCCAATACGAACCCCAATGAGCAAGTCGCATTCCACCTCTTAGAGAGCAATCATATTTCAATTGAAGGCAATGAATTCGAAGGCGAAGGTGTAAATCGAACCGTTCTACTGGACAGGACGCCTGCGGATGAGGTCACGATCTCCCCAGAGCAGCAGTTGCATGTGAATGATAAGGGAGTGCTGAAGAGTATTTCGATTGCAGCGGGCAACGACCAGACGACAGTGAAGGCGACGGCTTCAAGCGAGGCGACGCAGTATAATGGTGATGCCAAATACGCGATCGACGGCAATCCATCGACGTTCTGGCACAGCCAATGGATTCCTTACGCACCACTTCCGCAATCGATTACGCTTGAGCTCAGTATGAAATCAGTCGTTAGCGGATTAAGCTATCTTCCGAGACAGGAAGGGTATAACGGGAACATCACTCGCTTATAAAATATATGCAAGTACAGATGGAGCGCAGTTTACTGAAATCTCGAGCGGCAGCTGGTCGTCCGATTCTTCGGAGAAATCGGTGGCATTCCCTCCTGTGACAGCTTCGTTCATCAAGCTGGAGGCTACTGAAGGCGTCGGCGGCTTCGCATCGGCAGCGGAGGTTCACTTAGAGAGCCGAGTGGAGCGGGATTATACGGTTGGGCAGAGCTTTCAATTAGGGGTAAAAGGCACGACGGTCGGCGGATACGCCGCAGATCTGACGAAGGCGGTCATTACCTACTCGAGCGACAACCAGGCCATTGCCCGAATCGATAACAACGGTGTTGTGACAGGCTTGCAAGCCGGAACGGCTAACCTTACAGCGACCGTAAATTTACGTGGAAATGTGGCGGAACAGACGATTCCCGTGACGTTCAAGCCGCAGCAGGGAACTCCTGTAGAGCGGATTATCGTAACCGGTCACAATGGCATGCAAGAGATTACGGCTCCATTCGGTACGCTGCTCATGCAGGCAAAGCTTGAACCGCAGCATGCTGATAAGCAGGCGGTTGAATGGAAGGCGTACAATCCAGGCACGACACAAGCATCGAAAGTAGCCGCGATTGACAGCAATGGCCTGTTAACAGCGAAAGCTAACGGGATTGTTGAGGTTCGTGCTGTAGCAACCGATGGATCAGATGTGTATGGCAAGGCGCTCATTGCAGTAAGCGGCCAAATGACACTTGATTCCGCATGGACATGGATCAGGGAAAATAAAGAGGCTTGGGCGCTTGATGCCGAGCACAACAGCATGGAGATCAAGACAGAGAAAGGGAATCTATGGAGAAACGCTAATTCGAACAAGAATATACTTCTTTATGCACCATCTACCGAAGATGTTACGTTGATCACACAGCTGACCTTCAAGCCGACGAAGGCGTATGCCGAGGGAGGGCTGCTGATCTACGGCGATGATGATAACTACTTCTATGTAGCCAGAAAGAACCATCCGGGCTATGGAGGAGCGATATTTTCCGTTATTTCTGAGTCGAATGGAGCTCCGCAAGAGCAGGTAACGGCAGATCAGATTCAGAGCGATACGGTATATCTAAAAGTAACAAAGGAAGACAATCGGTATGCGGGCTACTATAGCACGGATCTTACGACATGGACGCAAGTAGGTGGTGCATATGAAAATGCAACGATTGCGAATCTCCATGTGGGATTGTTCGCCAATCATGCAGGCGGAAGCCCGGGTGAGTATGGAGATACTGCTAAATTCCAAGACATCCGACTGAACGATAGCATTGTACCGTTCACAGGTTACGTCGTTGATCCGACTTCGTTGAACGATGCGATCACGCTAGCGAACACGATCTATCAAGCAGCGAAGGCTGGAACTGAACCGGGGCAATATCCACAGAAGGTGATTGATGAGCTGCGAGCTGCTATTGAAGCAGCCGCTAAGGTTGCCCATGATGGAGGAGAAACGCAGCAAGAAGTGAACAGAGAGGCCGTAACCTTGATGGAGGCGCTAGATACATTTCATAGCGGCGTCATTCCGGGGGAGATTATAGCAATTCGCATGAACGACCAACTCCTTGCGGACTTTGCGCCAGACAAGACATCCTATCATATCGAATTGCCTGTAGGGACGGCAGAAGTGCCTATTGTCAGCGCGGAGGCCAATGATCCACGCTTGCGGGTAAGCGTCATTCAAGCCTTGGAGCTGCCGGGAACAGCGATCATAAGAGTCATGAATGCAGATTTCAAATTACTGCGCAGTTACTCGCTCCATTTCAAGGTGGCGCAGGTTCCCGAACCGGGTTCCCCATCCGGAGGATCGTCTGGAGGTTCATCTTCCAGTGGATCTAATGGAACGCCCTCTGGCAGCAGCGGCTCGAATAACGGTTCAGGCAATCAAACGGGTACAGGTGAAGGGTCTGCCAGTGGTTCGACAGGGACGAAGAAGATCGCCCTCAAGGATATTTCCGGGCACTGGGCCCAAGCTGCGATTGAGCAGGCTGTTGCACAGGGGATCGTTACCGGATATGTAGACAGTGCCTTCCGTCCGAATGAGCGGGTCACTCGGGTCGAGTTCGCGGCAATGCTTAGTCGTGCCTTGAAGTTGGATGGAGATGGTTCGAAGCAGCTGGATTTCGCCGACCTCGGCAAGATTCCGGTCTGGGCTCGGCCTTACGTGGCGAGTACGGTCACTGCGGACATTATTACGGGATATCCGGATCATACCTTCCGTGCAAGCCATCCGATCAGCCGTACGGAGATGATCGTGATGATCGTTCGTGCATTAGGACTGAAGGCAGATTCGCAAGCCCAGCTTCCATTCGCTGATGTGGATCAGATACCTCTGTGGGCCAGGGAGCATGTATCCGCAGCATATGCGGCAGGTTTTATTCGCGGTCAGCAGGGCAACAAGCTGGCTCCGAATAACCCGGCAACGAGAGCGGAAGCGGTAACTTTACTTGTTAAGGCTATATCAAGTAAACACTAGCTGTTCGCGTATTGCATGCAAGCCGGATCTCTTTTAAATAGTATTGTTAATAGATGAAGAAGCAGCCTTTTAATCTTAGAAGGCTGCTCCTTTTTTTTTAATATACGCGAATCAACGACGCTACATCTCCCATTGCTAGCATTTTCAGCATATCTATCAGGCATTTTTTCAGAAAAAATTTGTTCTGGATCATATGCATAAAAATTGGTAATATTGGATAAAGATAAATAAGTTTGTTCTGCTTTGGAATACATGAATGCTTAATTTCTTCTCCTACAGTACAAACCTCGCCGTCGATTCTCAGGGAAAGGAAGAACGGTTTGCTTAGCAATAATTACCTATATCTCAGGATTCGATAGACATGTTAAAATCGTTCTTAACCTAAACAAAGATAGCATAAAAATTGGTATGGGATGTAAATGTTTTCAATAATTACTGATTGTGTTTGCTTTTGCGTACCAGAGCATAGGGGGAATAATATTGAATAAGCTTTTCCGAAAGAAATCATTGAGCCTCATGCTTGCGCAGAGCGAGAAAAAAGAATTGGCACGGGCGATGTCTTTGATCGATTTGATTTTTCTTGGTGTAGGTTGCGTGATTGGGACGGGGATTTTCGTCGTTACGGGCGTTGTAGCGGCAGAATCCTCTGGGCCAGCGATCATGCTATCATTCGTTGTAGCCGGTATTGCCTGCGCGCTTGCTGCATTTTGCTATGCAGAGTTCTCCTCGGCAGTGCCCGTCTCGGGAAGCGTATATACATTTACGTATGCAACATTGGGAGAATTGCTTGCTTTCCTTATTGGTTGGGATCTCATGCTCGAGTATGTAATCGCGGTTTCCGCAGTCGCTACAGGATGGTCCGCGTACTTTCAATCTCTGCTTGCGGGCTTTAACCTGCCGATTCCAGACATTATATCCTCTGCTCCCAGTATGGGGAAAGGTGGCCTTATTGATTTGCCGGCGGTTCTCATCATTTTGGCAATCACAGCGCTCGTCAGTAAAGGAGTTAAGGAAAGCATTAAGTTCAACACGGTCATGGTGTTCGTGAAATTAGCTATTATCTTGCTGTTTATCGCAGTCGGGATATGGTATGTAAAGCCTGATAACTGGACGCCGTTCATGCCTTTTGGATTTAGTGGTGTGATGACGGGGGCGGCTACTGTGTTTTTCGCCTATATTGGGTTCGATATCATCGCTACGGCATCAGAAGAAGTGGAAAACCCAAAAAAAGCATTGCCAATCGGAATCATTGCATCGCTGCTCATTTGTACGATTTTATATATTACGGTATCCGGGGTGTTGACCGGGATGATTCCATTTACCAAGCTTAATGTCGGTGCGCCGGTTGCATTAGCATTGGAATCCGTCGGGCAGAACTCGATAGCGGGGATCATATCAATCGGAGCGGTATTTGGCATTACGACCGTAATCCTTGCCATGATTTATGCACAAGTCCGCTTATCTTTCGCCATGAGTCGTGACGGCTTGTTGCCGAAAATGTTCTCGCGAGTGAATGCCAAGACCAAAACTCCAATCGGCAACACATGGTTAACCGGGTTCGTTGCGGCAGGCATTGCAGGTTTTGTTGATCTAACCACGCTTGCGCATTTGGTAAATATGGGGACATTGGCTGCGTTTACATTAATCTCGGTCGCTATCATTGTCTTGCGCAAGAAGTTTCCTGAATTGAAGGCTTCATTCCGCGTTCCGTTCGTACCCGTGCTCCCTATCATTAGTGCGCTGCTTTGCCTGTACCTTGCATCCAGCTTGCCTTACATGACGTGGATCTCATTTGTGATATGGATCAGCATTGGCGCGATTGTATACTTTATGTATTCGCGTAAACATAGTAATTTGAATTAGTAAATAATATATTGTTCTACAAAAGAAGCAGCCTTCTATCCAGAAAGCTGCTTCTTCATTATCCAATTTTCATGTAGTAGCTGCCGCTCCCTCTAGGCGAGAAGGTTCGCCTTTTCCTCCTCCTTCCTCACCAGCGTACATGCCGTAGGGAAGACGGCCGTTTGACAAATGGTGGAATTTTGACCCATCCCTGTTCAGGCTGGACGGCATATGTCAGTGGGACGGGGCTCCTGTCTTGACTGGTCGAAGGTGCGCAGTGAAATGCCGCAATATCGGCGGTTCGTACGTGAATTCTAATCCTGTTAGTGTTCCTGCCCGATCCTTGATTGCAATCAAGGCATCCGCAATGACATCCATATGGTTATTCGTATAGACACGGCGCGGAATCGTCAAGCGCAGCAATTCAAGCTTGCTCTCCAATTGCTCGCCAGTCGTAGCGTCACGTCCCAGGAGAAAGGAACCGATCTCGACCCCCCGTATCCCTGCTTCAAGATATAGCTCATTCGCCAGCACCTGGGCCGGGAATTGGGCCGCGGAAATATGCGGCAGCATCTTCTTCGCGTCTACGAAGACGGCATGGCCGCCCGTTGGCGTCTGGAACGGGATTCCGCCTTCCTCGAGGCGTCTGCCGAGATATTCGATCTGGCCGATGCGATAAGCAAGATACTGCTCGTCGATGCCTTCGCGCAGCCCGCGGGCAAGAGCTTCCATATCACGGCCGGTCAAGCCGCCGTAGGTCGGAAAGCCCTCCATCGGCACCGTCATCGAACGCGCTTGCGTAAATAAGGTTTCATCCTCTTTAAAGGCTAGCAAGCCGCCAATATTGACAAGCCCATCCTTTTTAGCGCTCATCGTGAATCCTTCGCCATAAGAGAACATTTCACGGACGATATCAATAATCTCTTTATCTTCATAGCCTTGCTCGCGCTTCTTGATAAAGTACGCATTCTCGGCATAGCGCGCGGCATCAAAGAAAACGCGAATCCCGTTCTGCTTCGCAATGGCGGATACCTCACGGATATTTTCCATGGATACGGGCTGGCCGCCGGCACTGTTGTTCGTAACGGTAATAAGAATAAATGCGATATTTTCTGTTCCTTTTTCAGTGAGCGCATGGTGCAGCTTATCCACATCAAAGTTTCCTTTGAACGGGTAAGGCGTCGTCGTATCATAGGCTTGTTCGGTAACAAGATCAACCGCAATCCCGCCAGCCAGATCGACATGCGCACGCGTTGTATCGAAATGCCAATTGCTCAGGACATACTGCCCTTTTTGAATAAGCAGCGGAAACAGCACCTTCTCGGCGCCCCGCCCCTGATGCATGGGAATTACATGCTGATAGCCTGTAATCTGTTGCACCGCTTCGCACAGATGATAATAGTTGCGGCTGCCTGCGTATGATTCGTCGCCCAGCATCAGGCCTGCCCATTGGTTGTCGCTCATCGCGGTCGTACCGCTATCGGTCAACAGATCGATATACACTTCGTCCCCGCGCAGCAGGAATGGATTATATCCCGCCCGTTCAAGCGCCTTTTCCCGTTCTTCCCGTGAGATCATGTTCAACGGCTCTACCATTTTGATTTTAAAAGGCTCTGCGAATCGCGCCATTCCAACACCTCCGTCATTGAAAAGTTTTTATTCAACGTACAGCTTGGAAGTCCTCTCACATATATCCAATATTTTGAAATCAATTTTATTATACTGGGAAAATATAACGCTTTCAATCAGAGGATCCCGGCACGATTCGGGCAGAGTGTTCGCTGTTTATATGTTGTTCAACTCCATAATCTCGCCATTTGCAGCATTCACCGCATAAGCACAGTCTAATTTTCCGCATAATACATACTTCTTCTGTTCAGGATGATACACGTAGACCGGCGTAAGCTCGATGAATCCCTTTTCCTTCAGCCTTACATATGCTTCATCCTGACTGATGACAACCTCATCTGCTGCCTGAAAATCATCGAACATTTCGATAAATGGCAGGTTGTCCATTGCATTTACAGTCACAAAGCGCTGCATATCAATGAACAGAACCAGCTTGCGCTGGAATACGCGCTTGCTTGGCGTCTGCTCCCGCAATACCGCTTCCATATATCCCTGATGACGATGCAAAGTCTTCAACACCCATTGTCCGGCGTCGTTCGGATAAAGTTGGCTCATACCTTCAACAACCGCTGCAACCGCCTTCTCTTGCTCTGCCTCGGTAATCGGGAAGGAGTCGGGATGCGGCTCACGCGCAATCGCTTGTTCAAGGGTGACCGTCTCCTGCCACTCGATGTCCGCTTTTTCATAAGGATGCGCGCTTGTCTGTTCCCATTCGATGACCTTATCAATAATCAGCCGCGAACCCGAATGGATAATGAATTCGAACGGAATGACGGAAGCTCCGTCATTCGTCACATAAACCTCCGTGATCCCATAGATCGGAAGAAGGCGTTGTTCCTCGTACACCGGATATTCGAGTAGTTTCAGCTGCTGCTTTGCGAGCGGCTCGACTTGTTCAAGGGAGAGGGTAAACGCTTCTTTTTGAATCAATGACTTGGAAGCATAGAATCCATAGTTGGAATACTGCACGAGCTTGCCAGCTTCATCGAAGTGGATCTCGATATGTCCGCCAGGAGATACAGGAGTTCCACCGACGCATTCATGGAAGACATATTGGCCATTCTGGTGGCGAGAGAGCTGAAACTGCTTGCCATAGACGAGTTCGGTATCTCTCTCGATCCACGCAATGATTTCTTCTAAGCCGATATTCGGATAAGAGAGGCTGTTCGCATACGATTTCCCTTGTACAAAAATAACACTCGTATATTGACCAGTAGTCAGGTCATAGGATATTACGGCTGTCCCTTCGGGATTACTATCTTCATCCACGGACTCCTTCACATAGGGCGGATACCACTCCATGCTGAGATAGTAGGTCGTCTCATTGAATAGATTCACTTCCCTGTACAATTCTTGCGTGTGCAAGCGGTAATTCTCTAATCCAAATTTATGCTGTGTGGCATGGATGATTTCTTGTATATGAATAGTCATTCATGTTAACTCCTCTAAATATTGTTGCTGCTATCATATCATTTTCAATATAAAAGTAGGTGAATGCAACATAACCGAAAGTGGGAAAGTTATAGCGCTAATAAGATAGTACCAGAAGCAAGATTCGACAAAGGAATGGTTCGCTGTACCTATTGAGCGAAGTAGACGCAATTTCCTATACTAGAGTCGTTACCAATATCAAACTGAATAGGAGGCGTGTAATGAATCGCAACTTTCCGTTCTCGCACAAGCTTTTGCTCAAAAGTTTAAGCGCTGTTCTTGGTGCGACAATTCTCACAGCTGCGCCACTAGAATTATCCTCTACAGCTTATGCTGCAAGCAGCACGAATTCGTCTCAGGTACAAGCTTGGCAGACCAATAAGGCTTACTCTGAAGGTGATATTGTTTCCCATCAAGGCAAGATTTATGAAGCGAAGTGGTGGTCCTACAATAGCAGACCTGATGCAAAAGTAACGAACGAATGGGACACCTCATGGAAGTTATTGAAGGACAACAACGAAGATACTACACCTCCTACCGCTCCAACCAATCTCGTATCGACCGAGCAATCCTCCACCTTTGTTACACTCACTTGGACAGCTTCAACGGACAATGTAGCCATTTCTCATTATGATGTTCTCCGAAACGGAGCCAAAGTAGGCAGCACGATTGCCAAGACATTTACAGACTACGAATTGGAAGCGGATACAGGATATCAATACGTCATTCGTGCTGTGGATACATCAGGCAACTATACCGATAGTTCAGCCATAAGCGCAGCAACGAAGGGCGGTGCGGTCGTTGACATTGGCGTAGGGGAGAGCCGCGTTCTGACCGACGCCCAGATCAGTCAGCTGTGGAACGGCATTAATCCTGCCTTCCTGCCAGATGCAGCAGCAGCCGAGGTACAAGCGGCCATTCCTAAGGCGGAATATGAGACCACATTCCCACTGCGCTACGGCACACCGGAATGGGATGCAAAAGCGAAGGGCAACTACTATTACAAGCCGAACCAGACCGACTATTATTCCTATGACAATCTCGTATCTGCTGTGCGAGAGATTGCAAATATTAAGTATAAGGAGGTTGTCCGCGAGGGATATCCGAACGTGAAGCAAATCTATCGGTTGGACAAGCAGGCGAAGACTGAAACCTTGCTCTTCCAAGCGCCAGACTTCAATGATGCCAGCCATTCCAGCTTGCCGAAGCTGACGCGGATCGTGGACTTCGGCAGCTTCCTGAGTGAGGGGAGCAGTAATGATCGCAAGCGTGAGCTTGCTGGGTTCCTAGCGAACATCGCTCATGAGACAGGCGGTGGTTGGTCTACGGCACCGGGTGGTGAGCTGCGCTGGGCATTGTTCTTCAATGAAGAGCTGGACTTTGTCAATACGGACAAAATCGGCTATGTAGATGAGGACAACCTGTTCTGGAAGCCGGTACCGGGCAAGTCCTATCATGGGCGCGGTCCGATTCAGCTCAGCTGGAACTATAACTATGGCTTGATTAGTTCCATCGTATACCGTGATCCTAGTGTTCTATTGAACGATCCGGATAAGATTACGGCTGACGGGAAGCTTGGCTTCATCACGGGGCTGCTCTTCTGGATGACCCCGCAGGAACCGAAGCCTTCCAACCATGACATTATGACAGGGCAGTGGACGCCTACGGCAGAACAGTCGGCGAAGGGGCTTGTGCCGGGATTCGGAGCTACTATTATGGTAATTAACGGCGGTCAAGAAGCGAATCTGCCGGAGACGGCTGATCCAGTACGCCGCCGCGTTGCGCACTATCGTGATCTGACGACTCGCATGGGCGCGAACATTGATGGCGAGAAGCTGGATACAGCGGGCATGCAGCCCTTTTAATTAGGAAATAGCGAGTCACAATTTAAGTAGCTGTCTGACGGGTGGAGATTTCTACTTGTTGGGCAGCTTTTTGTATGTTTTGCAGGTAATGAAATCCATGTGATGTAGAAATGACTTATAGCACGGGTGTATTACCAATTTATTCAAATGGAAACGTTCGATTGTATGATATATTGTTGTTTGTACCTTCCTTATATAAAAATAAATAGCTCAGGTATATAGGAAACTTAGGGAAGAGGGTCGATATCATATGAAAATGCGATTAGTAGGGTTTCTATTATTTATCGCCATTATCGGGATTGTCATTGTTACGGCACTAACGTGGAATGATAGCGTTACGGAAAAGGCGATTAGCAAGAAAGAAAAGCAGCTTCACGAACCTGCGGTTCTAACGAAGGAGCAGCAAAAAGCGATCAAAGACATCGAATTTTTGTATAACAAAATTGCAGATATCCATCCTGCCACCGCGAATGGAATACCAGAGGAACTGAAGGCCCAATACGAACAAGTATTAAAGGAAATTAAAGAAAAGAAAGATCAGATATATCGCAAAGATATTTACTTCTGGGGACATTCCGTTATTGCTCAACTGCATGATGCCAATTCAGGTTTTGTAACCAGTTTAAGCTTTCGAAAGCGCAACATTCCCATTCTATATAAATGGTATGAGAATGGGGTGTATATCTACCACAGTAATGAGGAAGATTTGAAGGTTGGAGATGAAATCATTGCCATTGGCGACAGAACAGTCGAAGAGTTGGCCCAAGAACTTAGCAAATATATCCCTAGTGATAATGAGATGTTTTTGCTCGCTTCGTTGGAGATATCACCCTTATTGGCTGAAGAGGTGTATTTGGAGAAGTTAGGTTTGATTGAAAATAAAGATTATGTTGTCTATACCATCATGAGGGATGGGAAAAAGCTGCGGCAGCCGGTTAGGTTGCAGGTGAAGCCTGTTTCGGTGGGATATCCTTCGAATTATTCTCAAAATATAGATAAAGACAAAAACATAGCTCTATTAAAAATGAATATGCTGAAATCAGATGATGTGTATGATGCTGAATTAAAAAAGTTCTTCTCTTCTGTTAAGCACAATCAAATCGACAATGTCGTGCTAGACCTCCGTGATCATAAATTCGTTGGGAATCCGAATGCTATTGTGAAACTGCTCCAATATGTGAATGTGCAGCACTATCAATCCTTTGGAGTAACGCATAATTCACAAGTGGCGAACAGTGGAGGGAACATAGAAGGAATGGCAGAAATAATGCGTTCAACACAGAACAATAATGTTCATAAAGAGCTTGTATTTGAAGGGAAACTGTATGTACTTACCTCCAAAAATACATATGGCGGAGCATCATTGATGGCGGCGATCTTGCAAGATAATAAGATTGGGCAGGTGATTGGCGAAACGCCTGGAGGAAATGTGAATGCATACGTTGCTTCCGTAAAATTCGATCTGCCAAACAGTAAATTTTCCATGTATTTGTCAAGTAGACAACTCGAAAGACCGGATGCTTCCAAAGGAGCAGCGCTTGTCCCTGATTATGTGGTGCCGTCAACCTACAACAAAACAAAACATGTGGATGAGCAGCTCGCCTTTGTCGAACAACTCGTGAACAAGAAATAAATAATGCGTACACCTGTCCCCAGCGCTTCCATGCGTCTGGGGATTTTCATTGCAATGGGCAAGAAAGGTGGAGTCTGAACATAAGTGAATAGGTGATTCGAAGCTTCCACCCATAGATCTTGTCAGGTACAATAAATGCAGCAGCACTTCACAACAATTACCATTCATAAAAGGGGAGACAAGGGATGGTGTATATACGCCAAGCCGTAGTGCAGGATGTTCGTATACTTAGTGAGCTTGCTTATGCATCCAAGGCATACTGGGGTTATGATGGAACATTTATGGAAGCTTGCCTAGAGGACTTGACGATTACCGAGGCGCATCTTACAGCCGCTCAAATATTTGTTGCCGAGGAGAATCAGCTGATTCAAGGATTCATTGCGCTCGAACAGGATCTTTCTCAGAGGGACAGGGGTTTAGTAACCTATTTGTTCATTCATCCGAAGGCCATCGGTCGCGGATATGGACAAGCGTTATGGAATCGCATGATCGACGCTGCTAGGGATCTGGGAATACGCGCGGTGCTCGTACATAGCGATCCCCATGCGGAGCCTTTTTACGTACGAATGGGGGCTAGACGAATTGGGGAAATCGCTTCGACGGTATTCCCTGACAGGCATCTGCCTGTACTAGAAACCATAGTCTAAGATTCCATTTAGATGGATGCGGAACAACGGGCGACAAATCATGTGCACCACAACAGTTGTATATAGAAGTAAAGACCAGTATATGGAATGCCCTTCGAACTGTATCTACAATTAGAAGTGGGTCTTCAATACACATATTAGGAGGGTCAGACGTGAAAAGAATGCGGAATATGTTACTAGCACTTACGCTTATCTTGAGTCTCGTCGCAACAGCTTGCACAAGCAAGACAGCTGAAACATCTCAGCCAACATCAGATAAACCAGCAGAAAATACAACAGCAGAGAAACCAGCTGAAAAACCAGAAAATACAGTAATTGAAGCATCTACGGTTCGTGCGAAGGATCCGTATTTGAAATTTGATGCAGGTGAAACGTACGACAAGAACGCCGTGTATGATGCACTTGAAAAAGATATTGGCGTCAAAGTCACGAATAAATGGATCGTGGATGGGGTTGTAAGTGGACCTCAGTTCCAAGAGAAGCTGAAGATGGCGATTGCAACTGATGACTTGCCAGACTTCTTCCCAGCTACAGCAGCTCAACTGCAGCAGCTCATCGAAGCAGACATGATTCAAGATTTGACTGAAGTGTATGACAAATACGCGACAGACGAAACCAAGGAATTTTTGACGCGCGATGGTGGCCTTCAGATGAAATCCGCTACATTCGACGGCAAGCTGATGGGTATTCCGGAGTCGGGTACTGCGTTCACGCCTCAATTCGTCTGGGTTCGTGCGGACTGGATGAAGAAGCTGAATCTGCCTGAACCGAAGACGATGCAAGACTTGATTAAAATTATGGAAGCGTTTGCGACTAAGGATCCAGGAGGTACTGGCAAATCCTACGGTCTTGCGTTGAATAAGAAATTTGATGATGGTGCGCTTGGTCTAATCGGCTTCTTGAACGGCTACCATGCTTACTTGAAGCAGTGGATGGATGATGGCAAGGGCGGATTGATGTATAGTGATATCCAGCCTGAAATGAAGGAAGCCCTTCGCTCCCTGCAAGATTTGTTCAAGAAGGGTCTGATTGATCCAGAGTTTGCAGTTAAAGACATGATGAAGGCTTCTGAAATGATCTTCAACAACCAAATTGGCGTTCTCTATGGCGCGGAGTGGACTCCGGCTCATTTGGCTCAAGGTGCAGTCAAGGACGGCAAGGTTGTTCAAGATTGGAAAGTATACCGTCTACCATCCATCGATGGTACGGAAGCGTCCACACAGAGTGAATTAGGTACAGATAAATATAACGTTGTATCGAAGAAAGCGAAGAATCCAGAGGCAATGATTAAACTGTTGAACAATTGGATCGAAATTGATAACCATCCGACAGAAGCGCAAAAGGTATACGAGTTCGGAAAGAGCATGAAGGAGAGCGGCAATAACTACTGGCAATTGAGCCCAGTTATGGCGTTCAACCAAGGGAACAACAACGGTGAAATCTTGCCGAAGGCAATCGAGACGAAGGATGAAAGCTTGCTGCAAACGAAAGACCAAAAAGGGCGCTATGCTCGTGCAATGAAGTATGTAAACGGTGAAGATATTAGCATGTGGTGGGAGATATTGATTTCCGGTCCAAATGGTGCGGTATCCAACACGCCATATTTGAAGGAGCACAACCTGTTCCACCGCAACAAATTCTACGGCGCTCCAACACCTACAATGGTTGAGAAGCAAGAGCTCTTGCTTCGCAAGCGTGATGAAATCTTCATGAAGATCATCATGAACCAAGCTCCTGTCGACGAGTTCGATAAATTTGTTGAGGACTGGAAGAAGCTTGGCGGCGATGACATGACGAAGGAAGTAAACGAGTGGTACGCAGCAAATAAATAATTTCATGGGGAGAGCGGAGCATGTTCCGCTCTCTTTTTTTTATTGTGCTAGTCACCGCCGCAAAGCATTGTAAATACGCAGATCGGATGTGGTTCCATTGGCTTAAAGCATACAGGAGCATGTGGAAACGCAACAGTTGTATATAGAAGTAAAGACCAGTATATGGTATGGGGTTTGTGCTGCAACTACAATTAAGATAGTTCTTCATTAGATATGAGGCAATCTCTTCTTTATAAATTATAACTACAAGTAGGTGGAGCAGAATGAAACAATTATCTCGGATGTGGAAGCGAGAATGGCCGTTGCATATGATGCTCATTCCCGCGCTGATTTTCATCATTGTGTTTAGCTACATCCCCATGATGGGCATTTTGATGGCATTCCAGAAGTATATCCCGACAAAGGGGCTGCTGGGATCGCCATTCGTGGGATGGAAGAACTTTAAGTTCCTGCTGGATTATCCAGATATCGGACGCATCTTCTTCAATACCATTTATATCGCTGTCATGAAGATTACCGCTGGCTTGGTCGTGCCGATCACGATCGCCATTCTCTTGAATGAACTCCGCAAAGAATGGGTGAAGCGGACGTTCCAGACGTTAGTATACTTGCCGCACTTCTTATCTTGGGTCTTGCTTAGCGGTATTGTCATTGATGTTCTTTCCCCATCTACAGGGGTTGTGAATCAATTTCTCGGTTTGTTCGGGATCAAGCCAATCTTCTTCTTGGGAGATAATAACTGGTTCCCTTATGTCATGGTCGTTACAGACGTGTGGAAGGAATTTGGCTTCGGGACAATCATTTATTTGGCGGCGCTTACAGGGATTAATCCTGCGTTGTATGAGGCTGCGGAAATTGATGGGGCTGGACGGTGGAAGCAGACCTTATATGTTACCTTACCGGGCATGCTGCCGATTATCGTACTCATGCTTACGCTCAGCATCGGTAATGTATTGAATGCTGGATTCGATCAGATATTCAACTTGTACAATCCACAAGTATACGAGAGTGGAGATATTATTGATACCTTCGTCTATCGAATGGGTGTCGTGGAATCACAGTATGGCTTTGCCACAGCGGTTGGACTGCTGAAGTCGGTTGTTTCCTTTGTTCTCATTACCGTATCGTATTTCATGGCCTATCGCTTCGCCAATTACCGCATATTCTAGTCAAGGAGGACGATCATCGTTATGAAAAAGTCGTTAGGCCGACGCATTTTTCTCGGGTTCAACTTTCTGTTTCTTGCCATCATCTCGATATTATGCCTGTTGCCGCTCGTTCATATATTAGCCGTGTCCTTCAGTTCGGGGTCAGCGGCATCTGCTGGTAAAGTACTGTTATGGCCGGTTGAATTCACAACTGCGGCATATCAGAACGTATTCGGCAAACCGGAATATTTGCGCGCCTTCGGGATCACAGTTGAGCGTGCAATATTGGGTACAGCCTTCAGTATGTTCTTGACGATCATGACCGCATATCCATTGTCGAAAGAGACATCACAGTTCCGTATGCGAACCGTATATGTATGGATATTCGTATTCACGATATTGTTCAACGGCGGCTTGATTCCATGGTATATGACTGTTAAAGCAGTCGGTATTATAGATACGATATGGGCTTTGATACTACCGAATGCGGTTCAAGTATTCAATATTATTCTCCTGCTTAACTTCTATCGCGGCTTACCGAAGGAGCTGGAGGAATCGTCGAAGATTGATGGAGCAGGGCATTTCACAACGTTGTGGAAAATCTATGCGCCGCTTTCGATTCCGGCATTGGCAACAACGGGGCTCTTTACAGTCGTGTGGCACTGGAACAGCTGGTTCGACGGTATGCTGTTGATGAGCCATCCGGACAAATACCCACTGCAGACATTCCTGCAGTCAATCATTATTAAGATGGACTTGCGCTACCTGAAGCCTGAAGAGATTGAATTGATGCAGAAGCTGTCTGATCGTACAAGTAAGGCAGCCCAGATCTTCGTTGCTGCATTCCCAATTCTAATTATATATCCATTCTTACAGCGATTCTTCATTAAAGGAATTGTAATGGGAAGTGTCAAAGAATAATAGTAGCCGAAACCTCCAAATGTAGGGAGAAAATACGATGAAACTATTATTCCGCTTAAAAGACTCTTCCATCTTCATGAAGATCATGGCTGTATTTCTAATCGTATTGCTCCCCCTCATGATGATTACGTTATTCATCAATGAGCGGGGAGCTAATAGCATTCAGCGGGAAGTATCGCGTTCTACCTTAAATACCACAAGCTTCTACCTCGACTCGCTCGATAAGGAAGTTGAACGAATTATCCGTTACTTGCCGAACTATGTAACGGACAACGATTTGCTGGAGTTGGCGGCGTTAGGAATGGATCTGACTGACTATGAGCGGGCCAACAACATTACGCTTATTCAGAAGCGTTTGGAGCTCATGAAGAATTCAAGTCCGTTTATTCGCGAAGCCAAGGCATACGTACCGAAAATTGACCGTACGCTGCTCAGTCAGCAATATGACACGACGCTCAATCGAGAGGAATTTGCTGCCATGCAGCATGAGAGTCCTTTCTACAGCAAGCCGTTCATATACTGGAACGATCGACTTTTTATTACCCTGCAATACCCGACCACTACATTCAAGGAGCCAATCTATATGGTTGGTGCAGAACTGTCTGTTAGAAAGATCAAGGAAGCACTCGATCAGATTGCGGGCTCTCTGAATGGAGAGACGATGCTGCTGAATGTAGAGCACGGATGGGATATTCGCAGCAATGAACAGTCGACACTGTACGATTCAATGAAGGAGTTTATTCAACAGAAATGGAAGGAAGAGAAGCGCGAAGGCTACGACATCGTAGAGTATGACGGAGAGCGATATTTGACCGTTTACAAGTATTCTGCCGTTTGGAGTTCTTACTCTGTAACCTGCATACCGGAATCAACCGTTCTGGGGCCGATTCAGAAGTATCGGCAATGGTTCTGGTGGGCATGTGGATTGGCTGTTGTGGTAGCGCTGTTTTTCTCTTACTCCTTGATGAAGCTCATGTATCGACCGCTCATGAAGCTCATTCATGCGTTCAGGCGGGTGAAGCAGCTTAACTTGACGCCTGTTCCGATTGATCGCGGTCATGATGAGTTCGGATATTTGTATCAGGCGTTCAATGATACCGTGCACTCGTTGAAAACACTCATTGAACAGAACTACGAGCAGCAAATTCGAAGCCAGCGCTCGGAACTGAAGCGGCTTCAATCGCAAATCAATCCCCATTTCTTGTACAATTGCTTCTTTGTACTGTGCCGGCTTATTAAGTCGGAGGACAAAGAGAAGGCATACCAATTCTGCTTGTATATCGGCGAGTATTTTCATTTCATTACCCGGAACGATGAAGATGAAATTCCGCTAGAGATGGAAGTGAAGCATTCCTCGACCTATGTGGAGATGCAATCGATCTGCTATGGGGATCGGATTCAAGTGTTCCTCGACATCGAGAGCCAGCCAATACGTGTACCGCGTCTTGTGCTGCAGCCGATCATTGAGAATGCCTATAAGTATGCATTCGGCAATATGCGTGGAGCAGGAGAGTTGTGGGTGCACAGCGAACAGGTTGAAGATGGAGTTGTGATCAGTGTCGAAGATAATGGAGTTGACTTAGACGATGAGAAGCTGAATGAGCTTCGCAATCGCCTTGCCAATTGTACCAATCACATCGATGAGACGACAGGGCTAATTAATGTACACAGGCGGATACAGCTTCGCTATGGAGAGTCATATGGATTGGAATTGTCGCGTTCTGAACTTGGCGGACTGAAGGTACGTATACATCTGGGGCTTGAATAAAGGAGGAGATCGATATGCGACGAATGCTAATCGTGGACGACTTGCCTATTATCGTGGATGGTCTGCTGGAGTTATTTCAGGGCATGGAACATCTTGAACTCGATATTTTGAAAACGTATTCGGGTGAAGAGGCATTGGATATAATGCGTAAGTCCTCTTCGCCCATAGATATTGTTATCTCTGATATTAAAATGCCTGGCCTGGAAGGGATTGAGCTGCTTCAAAATATTAAGCAGAGTTGGCCGAACTGTAAAGTGATTTTCTTGACGGGCTATAATGACTTCCAGTATGTGCAAAGTGCTATGGTTCTTGGCGGATTCGACTATATCTTGAAAATTGAGAGCGATGAGAAGATTATTGCTGCCGTTGAACGGGCCATTGCTCAGCTTAACAAGGAATGTGAGCAGATGCGTAGGCTGGAGCAGGCGCATTATCGGATGCGGCAAGCGCTGCCGCTGCTGCAGAGAGAATATGTATGGGAGCTTCTAGAGGGCAAGGCGGAGATGCTGAGAGGGATTGAGCGTCATTTTCAAGAATATGATATTCCGCTGCGTGCCGATCTGCCTGTCATGATGGTGGTTGGCAAGGTAGATGCTTGGAAGAATTCCTTCAGTTCACTTGATAAATCCTTATTGCTGTATGGCGTTCAGAATATCGTCGAGGAGTATGTCACCCCGTATATGGAATTCTTTTCCTGCCCATTCGAGCATTCCAAGCTTGTATGGCTGCTGCAGCCGCGAATGACGCAAGTCGGCAATCATCGTTATTCCTATTCCAGTTATGAGTCTCATGAGGATGTGATGTCTGAATCGGAAATATGGAAATCGTCGCAGGCTCGCCTGAACGGAGTCATGGGCATGATTCAACAGACCTGTCAGCGCCTTCTGCAAGTAACGGTATCCTTCGCACTCAGCAGTACATCGACGGAATGGGCAAGTGTGGCGGAACGATTCCAGATGCTGAAATATTGCTTCGTGTCAGGGGAGCGGCTGCCTAACGAAGTTATTTTGACGGATTCCGATATTCTGCAAATGCAAGAATGCGGGGACGGCACGGATACACAAGATTACTTTCAACATAACCGAATTCAACTGCTGCTGAAATGTCTGGAGAACAATCATCGCAAGGAGTTTTATGAATTGTTCCTGCGCATTACGAAGGATTGGAACAATGAGGAGGAGAGCAGCTATGCTCGGAAGATGGCGTTGTATCATTCCTTGTCGGCGCTGTTCCTATCCCATTTAGGAGAGAATCCGAAGTTGAAGCAAGAGGTTGGCGCGAAGATGGATATTAGTTTCTTGTACCAGAAGAAGGAGTCATTCACATGGCTTGATATGAAGAAATATTTCTGGGAACTTGCTGATCATTTGTTCGAGCGGCAAGAAGGAAGAGAAGAACAAGTTCCAGGTGAGCTGATCAAGCGAGTTCATCGGTACATTGCCAATAATTTAACCCATGATATCTCGCTGATTGCGATTGCGAATGAGGTAGGGTTGAATCCTTCCTACTTATCTAGACTATATAAGCAAATGACAGGCATCGGTATATCCGATTACATCAATGATTATCGCAATCTGCAGGCGAAGGAATGGCTGCTTAACACCTCGAAGAGGGTCAATGAGATCGCGTCCGCACTTGGTTATAATTCGGCACTGGCCTTCATTCGCTTCTTCAAGAAGCAGAATCAGATGACACCGCTTGAATATCGGATGAAACTGCAAGAGAAGAACGTCAGAGAGGGAATGTCCTAAGGCTCTAGAGCCCTAGAGCGTAGAGATTTCCCAGCAGTGCGGCAAGTAAAGTTCGCATGTTCGTAAATTCGGAAATCGTTGGCCGGATACAGCTTTCGGCCGCGCATTCGCAATCGGATGCATGTTCATTTTTGCAAGTTCTCTAGACCTTTAGTCATGGCAAGCTTGGCTGGAGGTCTATTTCTTTTGTTCTGCAATTCTTTTTCCACAATTAGGTTGGCCTCTCCATTGGATGTTATTTATAATGAGTGTTATATGCCTGTAAATGGCGGGCCATATGAATCGGAATGCCGTTTTTAGCGGATATGAACTATACGGAATGTGAAGGTTTGGTGTGATAGGTGATAGGAGGTTTAGCGGAATGAGGGGAAAGATCGGTTCTTTTTTGAAATTTTGCGGCGGTTTTCTCATATTTGCGCTTGTACTTAGTATCCTTGGGATGCTTATGGATCGATCTATGTTTCGGAAAGATTATCTAATGGTATGTCTGCTTGTATTTCTTCTACCTGGATTGGTGCTCCGAAAAATAGGGGGCAGTATGAAGAAAAAAGCAGATGAACGCGAGCAATTGCGACAGCTAGGGCTTAATCCGCCTAGCATGGCCTTCCAATCATTCCTGCGATTTGCAGGAGGATTTCTTATGTTCTTATATGGGATCGTATGGTTTGGTATGATCGTGAACTGGTCGACGCAAGGAGATAAGTTCAGGTTGGCTGCTCTTTTTGCGCTGCTCTTTTTCACACCGGGGGTATTGCTCTGGTGGGCAGCATCAGGATTGGAGAAAAGGTCACAGGAGCGCTTTAGTAGAGAGCATCTAGCTTATTTCGAACAGGAGCCTGTGCCAATGCCTTCGTATGCGCCAACAATTGAGGAGATCGTTGAGGAACCTCCAGCGCAGCCGATTCGTCGTGCAGAAATGGAAGCAGCAGCTAGTTCGACTGTACCACAGACTGCACCACAGCTGCCGAAAATGATTGCATGTTCTAGCTGCGGCGCACAAACGAGCGTATCTCCTAGCTCCACCTCAACTTGTGAGTATTGCGGTTCAACGGTGACTTATCGGTAAGCATATTATGACGTAAAGATAGCAGCCAGGGGATAAATTCCTTTGGCTGCTTTTATTTTATACAAGTAATTGAGGAGATTTATATGCAGTAAAAAGTGATTTAATCGGGCTCTGCAAGTGACTAGATTGTCACCTTCACTGTCACTTGAAAGTCATTTTAGACAGATAAAATGATATCCATAGCTATGGAGGTTTGACAATGGATATTTTAATAAAGGAGTAAACCATGACTAAACAGCAGCGTAAAATGATGTTGGGCATAACCATATGCTATACATTTTTGATTCTTTATTTTATATTTCTAGCTTTCGGTAGAGTAGGTACCATAGATCACAAGGATGGTTACACCTTTATTCTTATACCGGACAGTTTTTTTAGGCTGCCAAGTGTATCAGATCTTCTACATCCTACTCTGATGGACTTGGTGGGCTTTGGAAACGTCGCGGCTTTCATTCCTTTTGGCATTTTGATTCCGTTGTTATATCGAACGAGTTTTATTCGATTCATTGCATTGTTCATCCTGTCCATTCTCGTGATTGAAACGATTCAGGCACTAACATTGCTCGGCACCTTCGATATTAATGACGTAATTGAAAACTCATTAGGCGCAGCAGTCGGATTCTGGGCGTACAAACTTGGCTTTCGTACAGCAAATATCCGAAAAAATATAGCCGCCGCGAGTATTTACATTGTTGTCCTTATGACTGTGGTTTGGGGGAGCTTCGGGATTGTTGACAAGGCGTTCATCCATGATTTGGGTCCCTTTGTGGCGTTGAACGAACTGAAAGACAGCACCGGAAATACATCAATGGGCACAAAACCATACAGTTTCAAAATTGGCGGACAAACCGTAGAACCCAAATATAATGTGTATCGTATTGAAGGCAAAAATACGGAAACATACACGTATTCGTTAGGAAATAAGGAGCTGTATCTCTCCTTGTATTATGGAGTTCCCGATCAGAAGGAGTTGCAGGGGAGAATAAGTGTGTCCGTTGATGGACATGAGTTCCTGTCTGCGTCTGCAGAACATCAACGCCATGAGCCGGAAATATTCACAGTTTATCTCGAAAAGGCAAATGAGCTAACGATAACCATTGAAGGAAATGAAACGGTGTGGGATGTTGCGTTTAGAGAGATGAAATATTATTGGAGTTGGGAAAAGCGCGAGCAATAAGGCGAAATCCGAATGCTGTACAAGATAAGGTGAATCATGTCTAGATTGTACATCGATAGAAGCTCGCCGACTAAATAAGCAGCCAAGGTATAAATGCCCTTGGCTGCTTTAATTTATATGACGAATTGTATATGAAGTGCGAGAGTTACCATTAAATAATCCTACATGCGCAAGGATGGTCTACAAGAGTCATCGCTCAATTCGTATGATGGATTAATGCTTTCTTGCAACGATGGCGAACCGTTGTTCATTCGTACGAATGCCTTTGTCCGTCCTATTGTCGGCAACGAATTGCTTGAAAATGCGCATATCGTCCTCGAATTGCCCGAAGTTCGGTATCGTTGGCGTATGTGTAAGGATGAACATCAGATCTTCTTCGGTCTGATAATACTGTGTCAGATTGATTTCATAGGATTGGATATTCATGAATCCAGCTTCGCCAAGCTCTTTCTGATATCGACGCAGCAAGGTGCCTGAAGGAACACCGTAGCTTTGTCCTCTGCTGAATGCCTGCTTCAGGTTGAGCTTGTTGCCTTCGCTGATTTGTTGGGTTAGGAACACGCCATCGTCCGTCAATACCCTAGCAACTTCTGCGGCATTGAATTCGGAATGTCGACATGTGATGATGTCGAAGTGTCGATCTGGGAACATAAGCTGCTCTGCATTCATCTGCATAAAGCGTACATTGGGCTTCTGAGCTGCTGCCAGATTCGCTTGTGCCGTACAGACCATGCTTGCAGAAGCATCGATTCCAACGAGCAGAAGCACTTGACCTGCGATCGGCAGCACAGATTCACCGCCACCTGTACCGATGTCGAGCAGGATGTCCGACTTGGCGCACAGCTTGCCAGCCTCATGGAATAACTCCCAATTCGTCCCCTCTGTAGTTGATTTCACTTGACTGAAATCCCAACCGTTCAGCCTGCCTACTTGATCATAAAATTGTTTGTAATCGAAAGAGTTCATATTGATTCCGCCTTCCAATAGTATGTGAAATTGGTGGGGCATACGAGTTGTCAGATCGGTAGGAACTGTACAACTGCATATCCTCCTGAATGGATTCCATTTCGTTACGCGGCTCTCTGGTTCCGTTAGGTCAAAAGGGCAGACTATCCCCTTGATAGCTGGTACGCGTTTTGACCCAGCCCGGAACCTACATACCTCGAACGTTGCGGAATGACATCCATTTCACCTCATTGGAAAGAATGGCATGATTATATCATGGAAAAAGTTTGAGGGTCAAAGCATTATCTCTCTTGGTCGTTATCTCATAGAATTCGATAAACCATATAAATCTAATATAGAAAATATTGGGTATTGTGTTACAATAATAGATACTACGTGTCTGCTGCCGGACGTTGCAACTTCCTCGTCCCAGTCAGGCCAGAGCTTCTGGAGGAAACCGTGAAACCGGATTATGCTGACATTTGTTTGAATCGAAATGTTGTGCTTCATCATTCCTATAAAGTGAAGAAAGTAATCGCTTGCAGCGAGATGGCCAATGTATATGCGGGACGGAAGCAGGAGGACGGAACAGCGGTCATCGTGAAAGAGTTCTACCCGAGGCAGGTAGCTCTTCGCGATCTGGACAAGCGAACCGTGCTGTGCCGTGTACCCTCTGTTCAACGGCAGTATGATGAGCTGCGGGAGGCCTTCCTGATGGAAATACAGATGCTGCAGCAATTGAGCCACCCGAACATCGTTCGTCTTGTGGATTATTTTGAGGAGAACGGGACGCATTATATGATAATGGAGTATTGCAAGGGCATCTCGCTTGAGCGGTTTGTTGAAGAAGGCAGGCTTGTTTCCGTGGCCGATTTCCTGCGCGATACGATACTGCCGCTCGCATCTGCGCTTGAATATGTCCATGCGCAAGGCATCATTCATCGCGATATCAAGCCAGCGAACATTATCATTGGAGAGGACGGCCAGCCGAAGCTGCTCGATTTCGGTTCTGCTATATACTATGAGAAGACGGGGCATCGGATTTTTACGAGCACGGGATATTCGCCGCTTGAATTCTATTCCGAAAAATCACAGCAGGGAATCACGTCCGACGTATACAGCTTTGCAGCTACGATGTATTTTTGCCTAAGCGGCCGCACGCCGAATGATGTGACGAGGCGCTTGTTCCAGGATAATCTGGAATCTGTCAGAAGCCTAAACCGCAGCGTCAGTCCACTGATGGCGCGCACTATTCGCAAGGGACTAGCGGTTCGCCCAGATAAGAGGCATGCTTCCATGAAGCAGATGAAGGCCGCACTGCATGCGGAACGAATTCTGCTGGCTATGGTTGAGTGCTTGCTCGGCAAGCACAAGCCGCGGCAGCAGGATGATCGCAAGCAGGCTTAGAGGTAGGAGATGGATGCAACTACGTTCGCAACAGGTCATGTTGTACGATTTACATCAATATAGTGTGTTAGGTAGCATTTATAGATTTGCTGCATAAAGCGCAACATGGCGTAACGATACCTTATTTATAAATAATGAGAGTCTGTCCGATGTGGGACAGACTCTTTATTTACTTATTGAAATCTAGGTTCTGCTAAACTGAACCGGGATACTGATCTGTATCTATTTCCATTGCCCCTGCCAGTTGTCGATTTCATTTAGCGTGACATTGCAGACGAATCCGCATACGATACAGCGCCCTGCTTAACAGCTTTGAAGCGCAGCTCGATCTCCGTTATCCCATCCTCGAACGTAATGTACAGCTTATCATTGTATTCAAGCGTTTCCGTATCGTTCGGCTTAACGGGCGTACGTCCCTTGGCCACCGTACAGTTGGTACGGTGCTTGATTCGGAGCGTACCGTTCTTGCCAGCCTCGAACAGGATATAGGCAGCTTCCGGCAATGGCTCATTCACGTCTAGGCGGGCAAACAGCTGCTGGAGGCTCACCTTTCGCGTTTTGCCGAAAGAGGTGAGTGGCCAGTACTTAACGGGAACCTCGTTGCCGCTTGCCGTATTCAAGAAATACCCTTCCAGCCTTCCAGTGAACGTCGGCTTTGGACGCAGCAGCATGTATAGTGCGAATAAAGCAATCAATGCAGCCAAAGCAGAGCCGCCGATAATCCAATAACGTTCCCACAACGAAGAAATCTGCACGTTCAGCTTTCCAGTAACCGTTCCCCCCTCAGGGTCGGTTGCCGTTACGGTTATTTCCGAAGAGCCGGAATGCAGCGGGGACAGGTAGAGCGTCGCACCGTCTACACGTGCCTCCATTCGATTTTTATGATCGCTGGAGACAATCTTGTACGTCAATTCATCACCGTTCGGATCGGTGAAATAATCCCCGAAATTCAGTTTCGCCTCGCCATCTTCCTTCACGATGCCAATTTGATTCTGTCCAGACAATACCGGCGCTTTATTGACGATTTCGAGCATGCTGCCTGCGGTTTCTCTGAAGAAATGAGGCCCATTCATGACGACAGTCCAGTCGTATTTCCCTGATGTCCGGAAGCGGTGCTCCGCCGAGAAGCCTGTCCCGTTGTTCGTCATCTGCACGCGTTCTTTCTGCTTCGTCTGACGATTGGTGATAACAAGCTCTGCCTGTACGTCCATGTATACATCCTTATCTTCCAACGGCTGCTTGTTTGATAGGGAATACAAGCCAGCCGCGAAGGCTGTCGGCAGTCCTTTCGTCGCTTCCTTGGAAGTCAATTCCCCGCCTGCCCGCATGTTATAGCTGCCAAGCAGGTTCACCTTTACAACATCGCCTGCCACTCCCCTGAACTTCAATAGCAGCTCGCCTCTGCGAGGCTCGGGAATCTTCATCAACGTATATTTGCTGGATTTATAGAATCGCGCATTCTTGGTGCTGTTATAGAGCTGAGACTCCAGCAAAGGGCTCTGAGACAGCAGAATGAGATTGGCTTCCGACATGCTGGAGTTCGGAAGAGGAACCTTTACTTCCTGCATGCCTCCAGTGGCCGTTAACGCGGCGATCGGTACGAGAACTGATTGGATTTGATCGGCGAAAATGCGGTTGAATATATCAGGCAGCTCTTCTGCGCTTGTCGTGACATACGAAGTGCCGCCGGTCTTTGCGGCAATGGTCTTCAGCTGCTTCTCATTCACCGAGCCGTCATGATTCAGGCCGATGGTGTAAATACGGTATCCCTGCTTGTTCGCCTGTTGAATGACGCGCTCTACGTCTTGGTTCGAGTCGGCGATTGTTCTGCCCGTGTAAGCATTGCCGAAGTCGGTGCCTCCGTCGGACAGCAGAATAATGAATGGCTTATGGCCTTGTCCAGTTCCTTTCCCCGCGATCTCGGCTCCCTTCTTCAAGCCGAGGCCTAGATCCGTGTACCCATAGCGGCGCAAGCTGCTGATCTGACGCTTCAGCTTCTCCTTCTGCCTGGGCTCAGCGAGAGAAGTTAGCGGCTCCGAGGCCACGATTCTGTCGTTATAGGCAACGAAGCCAATACGCGTGCGTTCCGAATCGCTCATGTCCATGAACATATTGACGACTTCCGACGCAATGCCTTCCTTGTCGGTCTCGTTCATGGAATAACTGACGTCCATGACGAATACGGCATCGATTCCTTGTGCCGAATCGGCCTGAGCTAGGGAAGTGCGAATAGGTATTAGGGATGATGACGTTAGAAATAACAAGCAGGTCGTAAGCAGGAAAATCATAGATTTGAAAATACTTCGTCTATACATAAAAGCTATATACCCACCTTTTAACAAAAAATATAAATATTTTTTGCAGTGATATAAAGTATTTGTTAGATTATACCGAAATATTTGGGAAAAGGAGGAACAGTGTCTGTGGTGCTGGGCAGTTGGTACTGTCATCCTATCTCAAATCATCGGAAATAAGTACCAAAAAGTGAAGGGCTATCGACAAATTTTTTTCTTGATTTGGGTAAATCAAGGGGATTTATAGCGAATTTGAGCGATATATAAATAATATTGACAAATTTGGGATGTTCTCACTAAGATTTAAATAGAACTAATCACCCAAATTATTGAAACTGTATTTGCGAAGGTATGATTTCTCTTGCATATCTAGTGCGAGAAGACTATTGCAACGAAATAGAGAGGAGGAAGCATGAAGCCGTGCATACCAGTCCTAGCTTATGCGTTCAAGCGTAAGTTTCAGTTGGTTGCCGTTTTTGTGCTGACATTATGGACATTATCAGTCAAACGAACCGAGCCATGCTTTTCGAGGAGATTAACCCGGAAATGCTGGATCTGCTGACCATCGTAGGTGATGTCAAAGGAATTGACAGCCTCAGTGACGACAAGATCAAGGAAGTGAACGAGCACCTGCTTGTTCGGAGCTTTGATGAGTTCCTCGACAAGTTCTCTCCGAGCGTGTATTCGTTCTACAATGCAGCCAATCAGAAAGTGATGTATACGCTGAAGAAGCCGGAAGGAATTGCCGAGGACTGCATTTCGGAAATTAAGATCGACCAGAACAATGATTTCCTGAAAATGCTGTTCACCCTGATCGATACGAAGCGCAGTCAGGGAATTACGAACGTCGATTTCAAGTTCGAGAATTTGCTCGACATGATTTCACCGAAGAAGGTGATGGACGATATTCGCCAAGTGCGCAAGGAAATCCATTACTTGTACGGCCAGTATGACAAGCTGGATGAAGGGGATCCGAAGAAGCTTGATTTGGGCGATAAGCTGAACGGGATGTTCGAGGACGCCAGCAAAAATTACAACAACGTGATGGCTATGCTGCCGCTCGCGATTGAAGATATCAAGACACGGCTCTTGCTGGGCGGCTCGCGGGAGGAGAATCAAGCCGAGGCGATCCAAATCGGCATGCTGACGATCGGTGAGTCAGGCGAATTGAAGATCATTGAAGCGCCGAAGAGCGACAATACCGAGCTGATGCTCTTGGATGACAACAGCGGTACCGAGCTTTCGAACGTGTTCGGCGAAGATTATGAATCCATTACAGAGACACCGTCTTCTTACGTGAAGGATTTGGTAGTGCGTACATTCTGTCCGCTGCCAGCGGTACATAACGAGGTCGATACGGAGACGGAAGTACAAAACTATAATACGTATTTGGAGTTCTACAAGAATGCGAAGGATGACTTTGTAAAAACAGTCAAGCCGCTCGTGGAGAAGATACTGGGCGTACGGATGTTCTTCGATCAGTATGCGACCAAGAACAAGGGAATGCTTCCGTCCATGCTCATCACGAACGCGAAGCTGGATATGACCGTGAAGAGCAGCAATATTCCGCGCTTGGAGACGTATCTGAACACGGTGAACTCAAAGAATGAATTCTCTGACACGATCTGGTTCGGGATCGTGCCGTCCGTCGAGCTGGAATCGGCCGGCAAGGTGAAAGTGTCCCGTGAACGCTTCCGCGGCAACGGCAAGACCGTGAAGCAGGAAGGCAACACGATGGAATCGCTGTCGATGCTTCTGCAAGTCGTGAAGGACTATAAGGTGCAGGTATTCTTCAACTTCGAATCTGGAGAAGAGACGACCTTCAACAGTCTGGCAACCACCGGTCTCGACAAGTATATCGACAAGTGCAGTAGCATGGTTCGCAAGGAATACAGCGAGTTCGCCATTCCATGCATCCCGAACTTCACCATTATTCCGAAGGATAAGTCCGGCGTTGTCATCGATAGCCGCATGCTCCACACGGAGGACGGCGTCAAGCTGTCCCAAGATAAGGAAGACATCTTGAAGCTGTGGATCGAGGGCGTGTACGTAGGCGCCGCTTATGTTGCTGCCGGGGTCGTTGCCGCCTATCAGTGTCCTGAATATTTGCGCGAATCGTTCAAGAACGTCAGCCGTGACTATCCGGGCGTACGCTTCGATATTGAAGTAAGCGACCATGCGCTGCGCGCGGTTACGACGATGGCGAAGGAGATTACTGGATTTACGAACAACATCAAAGACGCGATCAACTATAAAAACTTTGGCTTCGTCTTCTCTTCCGAGAATGCGCAGCTTCAGGATAAAGACATCAAGCGAATCACG
This sequence comes from Paenibacillus sp. E194, assembly GCF_000935845.1. Classification (NCBI taxonomy): domain Bacteria; kingdom Bacillati; phylum Bacillota; class Bacilli; order Caryophanales; family Paenibacillaceae; genus Paenibacillus; species Paenibacillus sp. E194. Next base: position 5,248 of record NZ_JMDX01000015.1, on the reverse strand, counting down.
GTATACAAGGCCAGAAGCATGGCGTTGACCGAGAATGGCTTTGATTCCATATACAAAACGCTTGTCAGCACCTATATCGAGCGGATTCTCCGCTTCCAGACGGGTGACTTCAAGCATGAGAACATCGTGAAATTCTTCAGCAATAATCCGAGCAGCCAAAGGAGCAAGTGGCTTGGTACGCGCGGCTTTGTCAACTCGATCATTCAAGACGGGGATGACATGTCCTATGTGATAGACGACAAGAGCAATCTATGCCATATCGATCTTGTGTTCAACGGCAATGTGAAGAATCTCGAAGTCATGATCACGAAGGGCACTACGCCAGTTAAAGCCTAATGATTAGAAGCTTGGCTGGCATATGGAAGCGTATGTTAGAGGCGTGCTTCAAGCGCGCCTTCCAACATAAATCCCGTAAGCATTCCATGCTTGCGGAACCTAAATTATTTTCATTCAAGGAGGCAAAATTCATGGGATTCATACTTAGAGTAGAAGGCGCAGAAACGATCGAGCTCGGCATGGACAACATTCAGAAAGTTGTGTATGACACGGACACACCGAACGATTCCAACGCAAGATCGACGGACGTGGGCGCGACGCTGCGCATTTCCGGCAAAATTATTACGGCGACTGACGGTGACAACGCTGACGACACGAAGAAGCTGGCATTGTGGTCGCTCGTTCCTGCCGAGAAGGCGGACTGCTACCGCAAGGTGACGCTTGAGGTTGTCGCTGCGGATCAAGTGGTGCGCAAAGTGTATTTCCCGAACGCATTCGTGGTTGACTACTCCGAAACTTACGGGGACACGGAAGGCGTAGGTACATTCACGCTGTACATCAAACAAAAGAAAGACAAAACCGAACTGGCTACAATCGATGGCGGTTACCCGGTATAAGCAGGTACGGCCTGTTCTGGTGGCAGAAATGCGGACAACAAATATTAAGAGGCTTACAGCCTCTTAATATTTTTATCCGGTACACTGGGAAATTCGTGAGAGCCATTGCAATATTTTGTTGAAAACCGTTAGAAAGGCAGGGGCGAGGCGAATGACGAACTATTATGAACTTCTGGGCGTACAGCGGCATGCATCGCCTGAAGAATTGAAGAAGGCATATCGGCGGCTCGCCAAGCAGTATCATCCCGACGTGAATGGGGGAAGCAGCGAGGCGGAACAACGGTTCAAGCAGATTCATGAAGCCTACGCGGTGCTTCAGGATGAGGCTGCACGGAAGGCTTATGATGATAAGCTGGGTGGCATGGAGCGAGACTCCGGACGAAATCATCAATCTACCCATTCAAAAGGGAGAAATGCAGCTTCTGGAGAAGCGGCAGGAGAACGGGCGGATTTTGATCCACGGAACGTGGAAGCCAATTTCGCGCGATTTTTCGGCTTTGATCCGAAAACGAAGAAGCCAATGCAGAACGGCGGCAAGGACGCGGGGAATCCGATAGATACGTCCGAGATGTTCCAACGCTTTTTCGGTATGAACAAGAAAAAATAGAGTGGCTCTGCCGATTGCCTATGCAATTCGGGTACGGCTTCGGCGACTATACGCACGCGGTATGGTATTTTCGGACGAATATGACGAGGCAGAGTGACATGTGAGAACAGCTCCGAACAAGCTAGCAAAGCCATCGTTTTGCTTTAGGTACGGTGCTTTTTTTTGATAAAAGGGATGCACATGAGTTGAGCGAAGCAACGGAGGAATGAGATGTGAGTAAGCAAAATAGCAGCGATCAAGTTCACCGTCATGCCAATCGAAAGAGCGGGTGGATCGCGCTCATTGATATAGGGGTTGCAGCCATTGTGGTTGCTGCTCTGTTATATGTGTACATATGGAACATCGATCCCGTCCTGAAGGCGGCGGTCGGAGTCCTTCTGGCGATCTCGATAATCGTGTATGCGGCGCGACGTTCCGGTAGTCGTGAAGCAGGCCGGCAGGACGAAGTCGACACCATTGCCAAGCTTGTACTCCTGAATGATGAGGGAGAGAGCGTAAAGGAATGGTACATCCATGGCGAAACATCCTTGCTTATCGGCAAAACCGGTGCAGAAGGCGAGGTTGACATAGATCTGTCGGATTCGGAATATGCGTCGCTTATTAGCAAGCATCATGCGGTGCTCAATTATGCCTCGGGCCAATGGTTCATCGAGGATCTTGATTCCCGCAGCGGGGTTGGCATTCGAACGGCTGGGGGAAAAAGGGCAAATCAACTGGAGCCGGAGGAACCATGTCGGATTCATTCCGGAGATGTCATCAGCATTGCCAACACGCGGTTACTGGCGAAATAACGAACGATATATTGACTTCATGATCATAAGAGAACTATTCAAATTGACGGGGGAATGAAGAAAGATGAGTCTGACAAGATGCGCTAACGGACACATGTTCAGTACGAGGAAGCATGGAAGCATATGCCCTTATTGCAGCATATCGGTGGAACAGCCGCAAAACGCGGACGCGAAGAGGCCGCCGCGCGTGGAGGACAATGAGAAGACGATGCCATACCTAGGGGAAACGACCGGCATCGAGCCGGTTACCGGCTGGCTCGTATGCATTGAGGGCCCTCAGCTTGGTCAGGACTATCGGATTATGGCGGAGAAGAATTTTATCGGGCGCGCAGAGGAGATGCATATTCGCATCTTGGGCGACAATGCCATCTCGCGCAGAAATCATGCGGTAATCGTATATGATCCGAAGAAGCGCAATTTCTACCTGTTGCCAGGAGATGCCTCAGGACTTGCTTATCACAACGAAGAAGCCGTTTATTCGCCGGTGGAGTTGGCAGCGTATGACGTTATTCAGCTTGGTCGCAGCAAATTTATCTTCATTCCGCTCTGCGGCATACATTTCGAGTGGAATCACAATATGGGTTAGGGATGATGACCACAATGGATGTACAGAATTGGGTACCGTATCTGATCGTGTTGACTTGTACAGCTGCAATTCTGCTTCTGCTGGGTGTGCGGCGCCGGCTGCTGCTGGATACAGTGAACCTTGAGCCAGCAGCGTCCGGCATGCCGATCGGCAATGGGCAGACGATTGGCGCCCGTGAGGAGCAGGACGATTATTTCGCCAGCGTCACGACCGCACACGGTACGGCCGCCGTACTTGCGGACGGCATAAGCGGCCTGGCGCACGGCAGAATGGCGAGCACGCTCGCGGTGACCGTATTTATTCGAGAGTTTCTCAAGTTAGAGCATATTCGGGAAGTCCAGAGCTTTTTCGCGAAGGCGGCCAAGATAAGCAATACGGAAATTTTGCGGAATTTGAAGGGCGCTCCTGGAGGAACGACGCTGGTAGCTGCCGTCATTGCGGATGATCTCCTGTACTGGGGGGCTGTGGGTGACAGTATGATCATGGTGTTCCGGGAAGACAATTTCATCCGCATGAATGAACGTCATATTTTGGAGTCGGTGCTGCAGGAACGCTTCTTAACGGGGCAGATCACTAGGGAAGAAGCAATGGAGCACCCGATGAAGAGGCGGCTCATCAATTACTTGGGGTATGAGAATTTCAAGAGCATCGAGATTGGCAGCGAGCCGTTCAAGCTGCAGCCGGGAGACCGGATCCTTCTCTGCAGCGATGGGGTGTACAACACGATGACGGAAGTGGAATTGGAGCAGATTCTGTCTAAGCCGATTTCACCTCACGATGCAGCCGAGGAGATCATCGAAGCGATCGAACAGAAGAGATTGATCAATCAAGACAATGCGACCATTGTCATCGTGGATAACGCATGAAGCCTGCTGTTCCTGGCTTCGGTAGATTTCTGAGAGAGACAGATCGAATCGACCACTTTACTCGCTTTTGATTGTGTGAAGGCGAGAATTTCCTTTTTGAACACGAGCTCCGTGATAGGTATGCGAATCATGGGACAGGAGAAGCGGGGGTAAGGATGAGAAAGGAGAACAGCGACTTTAAGACCAGCTTCGTGACGGAGGCCGGTTCTTTTCTACATAATAAAGACTATTTCGCCTATGTGGAGCTGGATGATATGGCCTGCTGGGTCATCGCGGACGGCTTGGATTCGGACATGGAAGTGGACAGTGCCGAGATGGTCGTCAAGAGCATTCTTGGTCGATTTACGGAGAAGCCGACGATGTCTTCGCTGCGGTTGAAGCATTACATGCAGGAAGCGCATGAATGGCTGCGAACGGAGAGCAAGCGCGTGCGCCTTAAGGCAAGCCTGATTCTGGTCGTGACAGATTATGCGAAGATTCGCTGGGTGGCAGCGGGGAATGCCCGCCTGTATCATTTTCGCGGCGGACGCTTATTCGGTCGCAGCAGGGATCAGAGCTTGGCACAGTCCATGAAGGATGCCGGAGAAATCTCGGAAGAAGCGATGGAGGTTCATGAAGAACGCCACAATCTTCTTCAGTATATGGGGCAGCCGGAGCGTTTGGAGCCGTACGTGTCGAAAAAGGTTCCTTTGTCTGAAGGAGATGTTCTGCTGCTGTGCACCCCTGGCTTGTGGGAGGATGTCAACGCAACGGAAATGGTCGACGGATTAACGGATGCGAAGGAGCCAGAGGATTTCACGGATACGCTTGAAGACGTGCTGCTCAGCAAGCAGCGGCAAACCGTGAGCAATTACACGGCTGTTGCTGTATATGCGAACAAGGTGTTCAAGGAGGATCCGAAGCGTAAATGGCGTTTGCTGAAGAAGTGGCTGTTGGCCCTGATCGTGCTGCTGCTGGTTGGCGGAGGCGCGACTTTCTACTTCGTAAAGCAGGCGGCGATCAAAGCGGAGAATCTGGAGAACATGCTCGAATATCAGAAAAGTGCAGACATGTATATGAAGGATAGCGATTATCCGAAGGCCATTAAGGATTACAGTGAGGCGCGCAATATGGCGATTCGGTTGAAGGACAAGTTCCACCGGGACTTTTTCGCGAAGAAGCAGCGCGTGATGCAGCTTATGGTGGATGGAGATGAAGCTTTCAAGGGACAGGACTTCGCGAAGGCGCTGGACAAATACGGGAAGGCGCAGGAGGAAGCAAAGCCATACAAAGAGTTCAATCATAAGCAGCTGGAGGAGAAAATAGACCGTTCACGCACGTACATGCAGATTATGAGCTGGGTGCAGGAAGGGGACAAGAAGTTCGAGGCCCAGGATTATGTTGGGGCGCGCAGCTCTTACCAGAAGGCACGGAAATCCGCGCTTGAGGAAGGGTACACCGACGGTGAGAAGGATATCCGAGCCAAGCTCGATTCAGCGGAGGAGAAGCTTACTGGTTTGCGGAAG
>NZ_JMDX01000014.1:0-46019 GCF_000935845.1 Paenibacillus sp. E194 | reverse complement strand
CAGAAGCAGCGACACACAGAAGCACTGGAGGAAGTGATGCGTCTGCAGCAGCAGTATCCAGAGCACCCGACTATCATGGCGCTGGCAGCAGTCGTCCATAAGCCTGTCGCACCCGATCAAGCGCTCTATTGGGCCTCTGAAGCGTTGAAACGCGATACAAGACTGCCTGATGCCTGGCGCGTGCGCATGTCCATTTATTACGAGCGCCAAGAATGGCCAGCCTTCGAGACTGCTGCGAGGCAGCTTTCTACGGTAGCTGAGGAAGATCCTACGCCTCATCTGCTGCTTGCACAGTACCAGCTGCGCAAAGGCGCACTGGATCAAGCGCTTCTATCGCTTGAACGCAGCATTGACATTGAGCCTGCCGGCATTGCTTACGCTACTTATAGCTATGTGCTGGCGCAATTGAGACGTTATCCAGAATCCCGTGAAGCAGAACGCCAAGCGTTAGCATGGCAGGAGAGACATTCCTACACGCTTATGCAGCTTGCTTGGGCAGCGGATCAGCGCGGTGAGGCCGAACGCGCCATGCAGTTCATGCAAGATGCCATACGTCTCAATCCTGAAGATAATCAGGTAAGAGTAGAATATATGGATGCCCTGCAGAAATCTCACCCTTGGTTCCGCTTCGTATGGTGGCCTGCGCAGATGCTGCAGAAGCTGTCTCCATGGATTTTAGTCATATTATGGGCTGCATTTGCAATTATTCAACCAACATTGCTTATCGCATTTATCGTGCTTCATGTATCGACATATTGGATTAGCCGCGGATTCGTAAATTGGAAAGTATACGGCAAGTTATGGGTGTCTTGAACGGCACCCTACTCTCCTTAAAGCCTCGACAGCATGCCATCCCATCATTTGAGCACATAAGATAACATCCGAACAACGCTCCACACCTAAGTACAAGCTCACAACTCAAACTCAAGCGGCTCGATTTAAAACGTTAGTCCGAATGCATCCCGTTTCCTCATTTCTCTTTGACTCGATAAGCACTCTCCCAGTGCCTCTCCACAGCGTCAACTTCTCTCCACTTTCCCATTCAGATCTATCACATCTCGACCCCTTATGAACTCACTTCGCCGACTGCTCAACTGCCCTTGCAATGTTCTTTATAAAATAGGAAAATGTTCGTAAATGAAAATCGACCATTTACATCCACTCTGGGGAACGATATACTAGTGAACGTTTTGGAAAATGATCGACTCGAATGATGATCCAACGTACGCAAGATATTGAAACAGGATTCGATCCTTCCTCACTACTTATTTATGGCTAAAGGAGACGTTCACATGACTTCATGGAGAAAACGGACGATGCATTGGACGCCTGCCCGTGTGCTGGTTCTTGGCTTTTTATCCATTATCACAATCGGGACATGCATCTTGATGCTGCCGCTATCATTGGCAGCTGGACACTCCCTTTCCTTCATTGATGCCTTGTTCACCGCTACTTCGGCGGTATGCGTAACCGGTCTGGTTGTTGTTGATATTGGGACAACCTACTCTGCATTTGGACAAGGCGTAATTATATCACTCGTACAAATCGGCGGCATCGGCTTCATGTCCGTGGCCCTGCTCTTCTATCTCATGCTCGGCAAGCGCATTTCCTTGCGGGAACGACTTATTTTGCAGGAGTCGATCAACGCAAATAGCATGGAAGGCATTGTACGGACCATTCGCCGCGTGATTATATTTGTTTTTATTATCCAGGGAACGGGAACCATTATACTGACATTGCGCTGGGCATTCGACATGCCGCTGCTGCAATCCTTCTATTACGGACTGTTCCATTCGATCTCCCTGTTCAACAACGGGGGATTCGATCTGTTCGGTTCCAGCTTCCAATTGCATGTCGATGATTTCGTAACGAATGTAGTTGCCATCTTCCTCGTACTATCTGGCGGACTTGGCTTTATCGTACTTGCAGAATTGTATGAATTTCCGAAATCGCGACGGTTGACGCTGCACTCGAAGGTCGTATTGTCCATGACCGGTATTCTGGTCGTCGCAGGAGCTATCTTCATCTTTATCTTCGAGTTCCAAAATGCTTACACGCTAGGATCGCTCAATTGGGACGGCAAAATATACGCTTCCTTCTTCCAGTCCATCTCCGCTCGTTCATCGGGAACGACAACGGTAGATGTGTCTCATATGAAGCAGGTCACACAGTTCGGTCTTATTATTCTCATGTTCATCGGTGCCTCTCCAGGCTCTGCGGGCGGCGGGATTAAGACGACGACGTTCGCTATCCTCTTGGCCGCCGTATATGCGATGCTGCGCGGACGCGAAGATGCGGTGCTATTCCGTCATCGGCTTGCTAAGGATCAGATCATCAAGGCGTTGACGATTATCTTCCTTGCCATCTTCATGGTGCTCGGTGTATCCATGCTGCTGGCGATAACGGAAGATCAGCCGTTTATTACCTTGCTTTTCGAGACAGTGTCCGCTGTAGCAACAGTAGGATTGTCTATGGGGCTTACACCTGAAATGTCGGCATTCGGCAAGTTCGTCATCTGTGCCACCATGTTCATCGGCCGGATTGGTCCAATGACACTCGCCTATGCGCTCGGCAACCGCAAGGAACAGTCTCTGTATCGTTATCCAGAGGGCAAGATCATGATCGGATAGAACAACACAGCAAAAGGCAGCAAGCATCGCTTGCTGCCTTCTTTATTTCTCTGTATATATGACTACTGCCGAATTGCACAAGACGTAATTCAGATTGATCCGTAAGCACATAAGGTTCTACTAGGCAGTCTGTTCTCCGCCAGAACCCACCGCAGTGGAATCCGACATACCTTTCTTCTTGCCGCTTGGGATGACCAAATTCAGAATCAATGCCGCCAGCGCCCCGACAGTAATACCGGAGGACAATACGTATACCGCGAAATCAGGCAGACCCGTCAAGGCGCCCTCAGGAAGTACAGTTACAGCCATCGTAAGCAGGATTGGCACGCCAATAATCATCATAGCACGCTCATCCAAGTCAACGAATTGAATGACCTTCAATCCATTCACGACAATGGCTACACAGACAACACCGAATATGCCGTTAATAACCGGCTCTGGAATGCACGTAATCGCTGCAGACAGCTTCGGCATCAGACCAAGCGCTATCAAGATACCGCCGCCGGCCATAATTGCCATCCGGCTTCCTACGCCTGTAACCGCGATCAGTCCTGCATTGGAAGAATAGCCTGTCATTGGCGTTCCACCGAACAATGCCCCAACGAAGCACCCTAGGCCTTCCCCAGCCGCTGCACGGTTCAAGCGCTCATCCGTGAGCTCCTTGCCTGTAATGGAAGAAATAACGAACCACGTTCCTGTTGTTTCAATCAGAATGATGAAGTAGACGAACATCATCGTCATAATCGCGCTGAGATTGAATTCAGGCGCACCGAATGGGAAAAAGCTAGGAATCGAAAATGCGTCAGCCTCTGCTACCCTTGAGAAATCAACCTTGCCAAACATGGAAGCAAACAGCGTACCCGCGACAATAGCTACAATGACCGAAATAAGGCGCGATACCGTACCCAGCTTCTTCGATTGCCGTCCAAGAAGCATACAAACAATAAGAATCCCCGCTGATACAGCAGCGATGAGAATATTCGTCCACAAATCGCCTTCTGCACGATAAATATTGTTCATTCCCGTTGGCATCAAGGAAATACCGACAATCAGTATTACGGTTCCCCCTACCAGCGGCGGAATCATACGGCGTACAGCCTTCGCGAACCATTTCATCGGCATGCCGAGCAGCATCATGAGCAATGCCCCCGGTATTAAGCTCCCTGTCATGGCCCCTAATCCAAGCTTGCTTCCAATCGCCCCCATTGCGCCAATAGGCACATAGGACGGCCCCTGTACGACTGGCAGTCGCAAGCCGAAGCCCGTTTGGATTAAGGTCGCAATTCCTGTTCCGATAAAGCACATTTGAATAAAGAATGATGTGTCAGTTGCATTTAGTGACAGCAAGCCTGCAATAATGATCGGTGCAATGTACAAATCCATAGCCAACACGTGCTGGAGTCCTAATAGAAAGGCCTTCCCGGCGCCAATCTTATCATCCACCCCAACGACAAGCGTGTTCGACTTTGCTGATTGTTCCATGTGTGCTCATTTCCCCCCACGTATGCTGTAACGTTCGTTATGATTTTGATCACACCCTGATTATAGAGGGAACTTTTCATTTTGTATAGATAAATTACGAATGTTTATTATTTATACTTAATTATTGTTCGTGTTTTGTGTTGACTAGTCCCAATATATTTCCTAAAATAGTTGTGTAAACAGCAATAATACGAAGATTTCATGTATTTCATCCAATAGATTAAAAACATTACATTCGGATTCAGCCATGGATACCCGGATCATTAAAAAGGAGACTGTCTACATCATGATCGTAAATGATGCCGTATTGCGTAATGAATGGATTGTTGCTTGCCGTGCACAGGATGTGCAGGAGAAGCCGCTGCAGGTGCTGATAATGGGAGAACGTGTCGTCATTTTCCGGACAGAAGAAGGCGTGCATGCATTCAAGGATTTGTGTGTGCATCGCGGGGCTGCACTGTCGCTAGGCTGTGTGAAGGATGGGAAGCTTGTCTGTCCGTATCATGCATGGGAGTTCGAGGGCTCCGGCGCTTGTTCACGCATTCCACAGCTGCCAACGGATCAAGCCGTTCCGAAGAAGGCGCATGCGATTACGTACGGTTGTGAGGAGCGCTATGGCCTTATTTGGGTCAACCTCGGCAACACGGATACACCATGGTTCCCATTCGAAGAGTTCGGTGCCGAGGGCTGGCGTAATGTGATATGGGGGCCGCAGTCCGTAGAAGCCAAGCCGCCGCGCATTGTAGAGAACTTCCTGGATGTAGGCCATCTCGCTGTCGTCCATGAGGGCTACTTAGGCGTAGAAACGCACACAGAGATTGGAGACTACCGGGTTCATCGTGTACCGGAGGGCATCCGTTCCGAGGAAATCGAAGTATTTCAGCCCGATCCAGACGGTTCCGGTCAATCGAAGAATGTCTATTATACGTATGAGATTGCCCGCCCGCTTACAGTGAAGTTCACGAAGCGCGATAAGGAGACCGGACATCTCATGTCCATTCTGCTTACGGTGCAGCCGAAGGATGCAACGACCTCTGTGGCTTACGGGGTTCTGTCCTTCAGTTACGATCCAGGCCTATCGGACGAAGATATCGTAAAGTTCCAAGACATGATTTTCGCACAGGACAAGCCAATTGTAGAAAATCAAAAGCCAGAGGATTTGCCGCTTGATTTGCAAGTCGAGCTGTCACTGAAATGCGACCGTGTCAGCATCGCCTACCGCCAATATCTGAAGGAGCTTGGTGTTGTGTGGGGTACGGCGTAACGTAACCGGAATGTTGAGATGTCTATCCTATCATTCCTTGTTGCGGTTAATTCTTATTGCAGGGAAATAGAGAAAAGCCTGGGAGTGGGGTTCCCAGGCTTTTGGCGTTACATACAATCACAAACATTTCTGCTGTGACAAACATAAGCTTAGACATATGGATATGGATTAGCTCAAGCTTCCAGGCACAGACTTGGACAAGCGCCCTGTCTTGATGGATGTTGGCTTCGCTGCTGGACGAATCACTTTCACTTTCTTACTCACCTCCTTGCAATCATTGGATGTACAGCAAATGGAAGACCCGCTGTCAGAATGACAAGGCCAAGGTCGCTATAGTTATTGAATAACTGACATGTGCTCCACAGATTGAAGCCAAATCGTACGCAGCACCTGCTTAATCTGCCGCTTCTCATACGAGCATGGCCGCTCGCTCGACCGCATCCGATATAAGGGACAGTGGTTGCCCTGACAGGCTGGGCGGAAGAAGCAGGATTGACAGTTCTCATCTGTTTCTTCACCGGAAGTGGTCCAGACGGCCATTTTGTCCATATCGAGCTCTAGTGTCCCATCCTTATAAATACACCCCAGTTGATTGTTCACTTGTTCAAGAGCTACCGAGCACTTATACAGATTGCCATCTGATCCGACAATCATCGAGTTCGGCTTCGCCGCATAGCAGACCGCCCCTGTCGGCAGCAAAATGTCCTTAATGAAGGAGCTTACTTGCAAGCCTGCCTGGATGGCTTCTTCATTCAATGCCCATATTTCCTTGTCCTTGGTGCGGGCATCACATACCGGGAGCGTCAGATCATTCTCTCCTCCCATGCAGCCGACTGGACGGAAGTAGACGGAGAACCGCTTGTCATCGCCGAACAAGTCATGCAGCACAGGGATGAATGCATGAACCGCATCCAGATTGCTGTTGTCAAAGTTCACACGAATGTTAATCTCGAATGGGCGCTTCACCTGCTTAAGCGAGAGCAAATTCGCGATGATGCGCTCATAGGTATCTCCGCCCCCAAATAATCCTCTTCGTGCATTGTGCACTTCAGCAGGACCATCAATCGTAACCATGTACCGATCAATATGTAAATTTAGCAGTTGTTCGAATAGCTCCCGTGTTAAGTAATATCCATTCGTGGATATTTCCGCTTGATAAGCAACATCGTATTTGTCGCAAACATCGATGAACGCGCTCGACAACTGCTCGATCACATGCGGAGCAAGCAGCGGCTCTCCTCCATGCCAGCTGATGGTCAAGAAGTTGAGCGTCTTGGCCCGCTGCTCCATATAGGCGATTAATCCCTCTACGACTTCGTCCCGCATATTTCCCCGTGGGAAGTATTCGTAACAGTAGTTGCAGCGGAAGTTGCACGCTTCTGTTACAAGCAGCACCAAATGCATCGCATCAAGCTGGTGCATCGCCTGATGAAGGAACTGTGCGCGCCGCATCTCGTCCGTGTCAGCCGGAACAAGGAAGCCATGCTCCAATAAATCGCGATAGACGGCATTGTTCGGTTCCACCTCAGCCTGTCCTGGCCGCAGCCAAGACAGCACTCGTGTCTGTTCTTCCGCAGAGAACGAAGCAATTGCTCCAGAATAGCTGTTATATAATACGAGCCCTCCATCATCAACCTTAGTCTGCGCATTGAACCGTGAAGGACGCCATGTCACCATAGGCTGACTAGAAGAAGCCTTGTCAGCTGCAAATTGGCCATTACAGTGAGTGGTTGAAGTTGAAGCTCCTTGTGAACAGGTAGAGGCGCCCTCATTGTTTTCTGAATTCGGCTCTTGTTTTGCGCAAGCCGCACCCTGATAAGGCTGCTGCATGTTAGATGAGGAAGCTTGCCGAGAAGTATGTTGTGAGTCTTGTTGTGCCATGTCGTAATCCCATCCTTTTTCCGTTAGCACACGTGCTTCTAGTCCTTCCATGATGACGCTCAGCACTCAACAGGACAATGACACCCGTCACGTTCTCGTGGACAGGTATTCAAATCCAGCAACCCTCCGTCCTTCTAACACAATACAAAAAAGCTGCACCCAACCTTACTCCATGAAGGCGGGTACAGCCTCTAATTTACCTTAACCTCAACAATTGTTACTGCTCCACTCTCTCTGCCATCAGCTTCTTATACTGCATCATCATAGCCAAGCGCCATGGCAGCAGCATGCCGAATGCCAGAATAAAGAACAAGGACGCACTCTGTGAGATTGACACATACTGCTCCACAACATCATGCAGAATGAGCCGCAGTACGAGCAATCCAACAATGACGACAATGAACATATTCGATCGCTTCAAATATACTTCCTCGCCTATTCGATCGAACCGGGATGTGCGAATAAGCGGATAGGCGAAGATCAATGCCCCTGCGAGAAAAGCTCCGATCGCCCATAGCCACGGAATACGCATCGCAGGGACGATGAACATACCGAATCCAGTTGCCATACCGATAGGCGGCATGATTATCTTCTTCATTGAGGTCGGCTTGTTCGCCGCACGCAGACGCAGTACGATTACCCCCGTCCCCGCACACAAGGACACAATCAGTGACATCAACTGTGATGACACGAGTGCATGTGACATGCACCATCACCTCCACTAAGTACAAGCCTATATTTATCGTTATTATTACCTACTATTCATTAGACCCGTTGGTCATTTCCTGTATGATCTATTATATCGAATTTTACATTCACATACCAATAGCCAGCGAGGGATCTTAACATTGCATACCCAAGTCTATTTCTTATCCGGAGCCGGTCTGGTGCGCCGGGTCGCAATCGCCTCTAGAGGATTATCCGGCCAATAATGTTTGGGATAGCGCCCCTTCAAATCCTTCTTCACGTCAAAATAAGTCGTCGCCCAAAAGCTGGCCAAATCCTGCGTTACCTGTACAGGCCTCTGTGCTGGCGAGAGCAAGTGCATCGTCAGTGCCACTCGTCCGCCCGCAATGCGCGGCGTATCGTGCAGGCCGAATACTTCCTGCAGCCGTACAGCCAGCAGCGGACGTTCAGGATCCTGATAATCGACCGCAATGCGCGAACCGCTTGGGACTGCAATATGTGTCGGCGCCTCCTTATCAAGCTGCTGGCGCTGTTCCCACGTCAGCATTGACTCGAAGACCGTCGTAAGGCTTAACTTGCCAAGTTCATCACGGCTGCGCATACCGAATATATGCGGGCCTAGCCACTCCTCTAAGGTGGCAAAGAGAGCTTCTTCACTGGCATCTGACCATTCCTCAGGCAGATGCCGATGCATGAATTGGAGCCTCGCCTGCCACTGGCGCGCCTGCTTCGTCCATGGCAGGAGGGCAAGCCCCTCTTGGGCGATGCCTTCCAGCAAAGCATACTGCACCGCATCTGCATCAGGTGCGCTGTGCGGCATATCCTTAAGCGTGAGCGCCCCTAGACGAACGCGTTCCCGAGCTCGAACCGACTGGTTCGTCCGATCCCAAGCAATCTGGTCTTCCCGTGTAAACTCGCTTGCGAAGTAACGCTCCAGCACCGCCCTGCCAAGTGACGCTGCAAGCACAATCCGACCATCGGTGCCAGCATCGTCAAGCTGCACCGCCACAATATAAGGCGACTGTGCCAGCAGAGTTCCGCTTGCAGCAGCTTGCGTAAAGGCCGCGCCGCGTCCATTGCGCAGCAGGTAGCGCCCATCTGAACGACGCTCGGCAATCCGATCCGGATAAGCGAAGGCAGCAAGCAAGCTCCAAGCATCCTCGTCGGTCAAATCCGCATTGCGCTGTACTTGTTGCTTATCATTCTGTCCCATACGGAAGGCCATCCTGTACTGCTTCGCCTGTTCACGAATCCGTCGCAGCACACTTTCATCTACATCCCCTTGACGAGAGTGATGTGATGGTGAATGTGTTCCTAGCGTTAACAGTTCCAGCCGCAGTCCTAAATCGGGGTTCAACGCTGCAGGTGTCTGTCCCGCTTGCCCGAATCCCCCCCTTGAGTTAGCACTGCTACCACTATGGCGAATGACATCCCGCTCCTCCAGCAGCGAAGCCAGCGTACATGCGGCTTCTCCCAGTCCAAGCTCCATCCCCTTCACGATCATATGTGCGAAGCGAGGGTGAAGCCCCAACTTGGCCAGCGTACGACCATGCGAAGTCAGTGTACCGGACTCGGACAGCGCTCCGAGCTGAACGAGCAGTTCTTCCGCTTGTTGAAGTGCTGCAGGAGGCGGCGGAGTCAGCCACTTCAGATCAGCTGCCTCCGTCCCCCATGCAGCCAGCTCCAATGCTAACGAGGCGAGATCAGCCGCAAGTATCTCCGGCACATGATGTGCAGGGAGCTGTCTCTCTTCTTCTCTCGTCCACAATCGGTAACAGACCCCTGGCCCAAGACGACCCGCACGACCGCGGCGCTGATCGGCTGAGGCACGTGACACCGGAACCGTCTCCAGCCGCGTAAGGCCAGTACGTGGAGAGAAGCGCGGCACACGCATCTGACCGCCGTCGATCACGATCCGTACTCCTTCTACAGTTAGGCTCGTCTCTGCTATGGCAGTAGCCAGTACGATCTTGCGCATCCCATTCGTTGAGGGACTGATCGCAGCATCCTGTGCAGCTGCCGACAGCTGTCCATATAATGGGGCAATATATGCACGTTCAATCCACCCGTTCTTCGTCAACTCCTGCTCCAGAGCAGTCTGCACGCGGCGAATCTCCCCCGCTCCAGGAAGGAATACCATGATGTCTCCTTCATGACGATGAAGCGCCAGCATAATCGTTCGTACGATACGCGGCTCAAGTGGAGTATCTTCACGCCGTTCAGCATATATCGTCTCGACCGGATAACTGCGGCCCTTGCTGACCACTATTGGCGTTCCTCCCAGCATGGCCGCGACTGGTTCTGCCTCAAGCGTCGCCGACATCACGAGGATACGGAGATCCTCGCGCAAGACAGATTGTGATTCGGCGGTGAGGGCCAAGCCGACATCTGCATGCAAATGCCGCTCATGGAACTCATCGAATATGACGAGTCCTACCCCTTCCAAGGAAGGATCCTCTTGAAGCATGCGAGTCAGAATTCCCTCCGTAATGACCTCAATGCGCGTCTTTTCACTTATGCACGTATCCAAACGTACGCGATATCCTACTGTCTCACCGGCCTGTTCACCCAATGCACGAGCCATGTAGCGTGCAGCAGAACGCGCTGCAATACGCCGCGGCTCCAGCATGAGGATACGCAGTCCTTGAAGCCATGGCTCCTCCAGCAGCACCAGCGGTACACGGGTCGTCTTCCCCGCACCTGGCTCAGCTACCAACACCGCCCCTGTATGGCTGCTCAGCGCCGATTTCAATTCTGGCAATACATCATCTATCGGTAAATGATTTCCGCTCATTTCCATCCTCCATACGATAAAAAAGCCGTCTCATCCATCATAGACGAGACAGCTTCCCTACATCAAGATTATCGAAATTACACTTCATTGATTCCGCTCATCAATTATTATACACACTCTTGCCGTTAGCCTTCATCTTCTGCGCTGGTTCTACTCCGCTCATGCTTATTGAGAAGGTCTGCTTATGGCGACGCTTCAGCAAGCTCAAGCCGAATACGGATGATACAATGATCACGCTGATGACAATGAGCGAGGACGACACTGGCAGCGCATCCGTCAACACTCCTCCAGCGATTGGCCCAAGCATCATTCCCGCTGCATGAATCATATTGAATAGGGCGTATGCTACCCCATAATCACCGCCCGATGAATCGCCATCCACGATGGCACCTAGTGTTGGCAATGTCGGCGACAGCGTAAATCCTACTGCTGCCCCTACCAAGCAGCCTGCCATCATCAATAGAGTTACATTGCCTGCAAATGCGATCAATGGTAACGTAAGCGCCAAACCAACAAGCCCAATCAGCATGAGTCGGAAAGGATTATGCTTGGCTGTAAGTGTTCCTGCTATTGGGGCTATCATTCCATAGCTCAGCGTCATGACACCGAACAGCATGCCAAGCGCAAGCGGAGACATCTGGAAATGCTCAGTAACATAGACCGGTAGGAGCGGCTCCAACATCGTCAATGTCGTCTCAGCAAGCAGAATAATCGAAGCAACGAACAGAATCGTCCGATGCCGCAGCAGGGAGAACGTGCCTCCTCCTTCGGCTTGACGCTCCTCTCTGACAGGTTCGCGCAGTGCAAACACGACAATGATCGAAATAACTGCCGTCAATGCTGCTGCGAACCAGAATGGAGTATGGTGATCGCCAATCTCAAATAACCAGCCTCCAATTGGAGCACCGAGCAGGGAGCCCGATGATATCCCTGTCATGGCGAAGCCCATTGCCGCTCCGCGTACCGGCCCAGAGAACAGATCAGCCAGCAGCGCCATTGCTGCTGTCCATGACGCAGCCGCAGCTAAGCCTTGCAGGAAGCGAGCTGTAATGAGCATTGCCGTCGTTTGCGAGAATACGAACAGCATGGTAGATATCATCATGAACACAAGACCTGTTAAAATCGTCTTGCGTCTGCCAAATTTATCTGCAACTCGCCCGAAAAAAGGCGTAGTAATGAACAGAGCTGCTGCATAACTGCCGAACAGAATCCCAAGTGTAGTCGAAGACATCGCATACTCGGATGTAAAATACGGAACAACTGGAATGAACAAACTGTACAACAACATGTCAATAAATAAAATACCAATAACGAGCACGAGGCCAATCCACTGTGCGCGACTAATCTGCCTCATGAAAGACATAATCCCACTCCTAAAACTAATTTGTTTTTATAAGTTTTCTTAGGCGAAAGACTGAACCTAATGGATCAGTCGATATAACCTACCTGAAGATTCCAATATGAACGACCTCATGTCCCCAGTGTGAAGCATGAGCCTTGCATTAGCGATAAGATAAATCCCCTTGCATGGATTATCTTTGTTCCTCAGATTGATCTCTAGCAACAAGCCCATACAGCATAATATCTGCAATCGACTTTAATGCATCCGGCAGCGAAATGTTCTGCTTAGCAAAAAATCGCTGATCCAAGGTTGAATTGAACGCATCCGTAATTACCTTCACGATAAAGGCCGCATTATGCCTTAATATGATGCCTTCCTCCATCCCCTGCTCCAGCAAGATTCGCAGCATCTCCCAATCATCCCGGAGAGCCTTATCAATCTTTGACCACTGCTCAGGGTATACGCGCTTCATTTGCTCCAAGATTCGGTTGTCATACAGCTCAAAGTGATTCGGAAGCACGGTCATTACCGCTTTCAATTTATCCAGAAGCGACAAGGTGTCATTCTTCATGATTTCTTCAGTCTTCGCATCACTTTCGTGCATCGTCTGTTCTATGATCGTATCCAGCAGTTCTGCTTTTGAGGAGAAATGCTCATACAAAGTGCGCTTGCTCATCCCAAGTCGACGCGCCAAATCATCCATCGTGAATTTGATCCCTTTGTCTTGTAACTCCTCTATAAATGCCTTCATAATCCGTTCGCGCATGAAATTCCCTCCATTCACGCCGACATAAAACCGTAAAACAAAAATAGTTTTCTTAGTTAATGTCATTATTATACCCTACCTTTTTGACAACAAGCAAGGCCACACATTCCTCTTTTCCACACAGAAGAAACAAAGAAAACACACTCCGTATGATAAGAAGTGTGTCTGCTATATATTATTTGCGTTTACCATTTGTGATTTTCTCAATTTCATATGTCTCTGCGTCCACTGTTGCTACTTGCTTTTGAGATGTAGCAAAGGCCCATATGTTATTTTTAGAGTCTTTAAATCGAACTGCACGCCCAACCAACTCAACTTTTTTGCCTATTTCCTTCTCCAGTGCTTGTTTTGCTGCATGTACAGCGTTTTGATCAGCATCCTCTAGTTCATATATCACTTCGACACTTGGAGACTTGTCCTCATCAGATTCCCAACTCACATTGAATCCTTGCCCCGCTACGTAATAAATCTCCCTTTTGTTATCTATTTCTTTCAAATTAGATACTCGAGTGATCCTTGCTTGTTCAATTTCAAAATTCGCATCTCCCACTACCGTTCGAAGCGCACTTACTGCTTTTTCTTTTTTTGACTTCTCCCAATTGTTAAATGGGATGGTAAATCTAAAAATCCCTGATATGGATGTAATCAATTCCACCGAACAGTTTCCATCCTCCCAAGGTATGACAACTTCTTTACCGTCCAAATAAGGTTTCGAGAAAGTAACCGACTTCCCAGCTATTTTTTCTACAGTTGGCCTTAACGCTTGGATAAACGCTTCATCTACCCACTTCATCCTTTCGTCTTGCTTTTGTGCTGGCGTTTTCCCCTTCGGCTTCTCCATAGTTGATTTTAGCTCTACTGCTGAAGTCGGTTGAAGTGCTTGCGTTTCGGACGGAGAAGCAGCTTGCTTGGTTTGTTGCCCCCATATTACCACTGCTATCGTTGTCCCGATAATTATAAAAAATATACTTTCCCATACCCAAATTGATTTTTTCCTCACGCAGTTCTGTCCCCTCTTATATTGATATGTAATTGTGTAATTTGCACTCAATACAACATACTAGAATTTTATCCCCCAAAATATTCCTTTCCAATTGTAAGTTTCCTCTTCGATAGATGGCAACCTCAAATCTCCCTAAGCAAATCCTTGATAATTGCATTGCATGCGCCCAACACAAAAAGAGCCTGCCCGTCTTATGACGGAACAGGCCTCAAGGTAGGAGCAGGAGCCTTCCCATGAACTGAAATCACCTTGCTGTGGACCAATGCATATGTTGGAGTACATCTTACCAGCTGCATGACTTATCGAATCGGCTTAATTGCAGATACCGCTTCAACTTTCCGTGCGGTCATCTGGATGCCCTGCGGAGATTGCGGCTTCGCATCACTCTGAATGACCTTGATTGGGCTGCTGACCTTATTCATCTGGTTGCAGAAGCACATCATCTGTCACCTCCATTCTCTATATCCGTTTCTAGCATATGCAGTCTCTCACTAGATGGATTGGACATGTCGACATCTGCCAAGCGGAAAGGAGAATGTATGATGATCACCTGGATTGAGCTGTTCATATTAGCGCTGGCTTCCTTTCGCCTGACCCATCTGCTCGTCTATGACGACATTATGGAATGGTTGCGCAAGCCTTTTTTGTCTGTTACGTATGTAACCGATGAGAATGGCAATGTGTCGCGAATTACGGAACCAAGAGGCAAGGGACTTCGCAATTGGCTGGGCTCACTAATAAGCTGCCATTGGTGTACAGGCATTTGGTGTGCCACCTTGCTGACAGCACTGCAATTCTACGCCCCCGTCACCTATCCATTTATCGTATTATTAGCTGTCGCTGGCATTGCCGCGCTAATCGAGACCTACTTGCTGCGAAAGATGTGATGTTGCACGCTTGCTAGGCAAGCAAGCAGACAAAAAAGGAGCCCAAGCTTAGCTTGAGCTCCTTTCCTATTCATAAATGTATATTATCATTTGTTCTTGCTCAGTCTTGCGATCATCGGCAAGATCAAGCCTAAACCAAGCAATATGAATGGCGTAATAACGTTCAGCAATAGCTGGAAATACCATTCTGACGTAAATGCTTCAACCTTAGGGAACATCCCCATAATACAAGCGAATGCCGTAAAGACGAAACACCACAAACCGATCATGAAGCCGATCTTGCGATTTTTCACAAATTTATAATCGGATTGAAACTTATCCCCTAGCTTCATGAGCGCCATGAAGGCTGCGAATACCCATAGATAACGAAGCGGCATTACGATCGAGTTCAGATCAAGCAGCCAGTTGAAGAGCGAGTTCATGTTGCCAATTCCGATCGCCGGAATAACAATCAGAATCCCTACAAGCACAGCCGTCATAATGTATCCATTGATTGGCGTATTGCGCTCGTTCGTCTTCATCAGCTTCTGAGGCACGAACTTCTTGTCCGCATCAAGCAGCAATACTTTCAGCGGTGCATCAATAGAGAAGGCCAACGCCGAAATTTGTGCAAGTGTATTCGCAATCGCATACAGTATGAGGAATGTATTTCCGATTCCATAATACTCACCAAGCATCTTGAATGCATAGTACTGTCCGTTCATCTTCAAGTCTGCCGGAATGTTGTTCGAATCGAACATCATGCCCATCGCGAACGAACCGAGCAAGGCACATATAGCAACCATTCCTGCCAGAATCAGCATCCCGCGAGGGAATTCCTTCGAAGGGTTGTTCGTATTGTTGACGTATGGCGAGATTTTCTCCGCTCCACCTACGGCAAATACGAGCATGGACAATGTCGTGAAGTATGCGAAGTTGAAGTCCGGAATGAACGAGCTGACCGACATATCTGCCGTCGCAATCGTTGCGCCCGTCAATGCAGGTGCTGTCACCGCAAGTACAATGTACAGAAGTGACATAATGAAGATGGACATCCCTGCAATCGTACCGATTTTCTTCAAAGAAGAGAGCCCACGGGAAGCAACCCACAGGAATACGAGAAATACGGCTAAGCAGATAAGCTGCAGCGTCAGTGCCGAAAACTGCTTCGTAAAGTTCCCACTACCAGTCACCGTCCAGCCTAGTGCAATTAAAATCGCTTGCGGCTTCTGTGCCAGATATGGGATGTGAACAACCCAGTATGTCCAAGCAGCCAAATAAGCGACTGTCGGTCCCATCGTTTCTTTTACCCAGGAACTAACGCCGCCTTGATCATTTTTAAATGTTGAACCCATTTGTCCAACCATCAGTGCGTAAGGCACGAAATACAGCGCGATAATAAGTACCCAAGACGTTACAACCGTTAACCCTTGGTTTGCATAGTTATTAACAACGTTGCCAAACCCCCACACGGAGACGAAAGCTATCAAGGCAATGTTATACCATCGAAGCTTTTTGTTATCGTCGTTGCGGTTCATGTTGCAAAAGCTCCTCTCACTACTTGTGGAAATATGTTACAATTATGTGTACAGACACTTTATTAGTATACAATTATCAAGATATGGATTCATAAAGTAGTTTTTTCTTACACTGGTTCATATTAGGTAATCTGTATGTCCTATAAATTGCCCTGCACGTACATACTTTATGCCTCTCCAACCATTCCTTTCCTAGCAGGTGAGCTACAAATAGTCGTTAAATTGGAATTGAAAAATACAAAAAAGCCCCGGAACAGAGTTCCGAGGCATTTCCTATTTACGATATTGCATCCCTTCCAACAACCTTAGTGAGCTGGGAAGAAAGCCATCTGAATAGCGAAAATTACGCCAAATACATATAGAATCGGATGTACTTCTTTCCCTTTGCCGCTGAATAACTTCATAAGCGGATAGGTAATGAAGCCGATCGCAATCCCTGTAGCAATGCTCGAGGTAAGCGGCATGCTGATCAGGATTGCAAATGCCGGGAAAGCTTCGTCGAACTCTTTCCATTTAATACGTGCCAGCCCGTCCATCATGAAACAACCAACAATAATAAGCACTGGAGCTGTAATCGCTGGCAAGGATGAAATCCCTGCGAGAACCGGCGAGAAGAATAGGGACAGGAAGAACAACCCTGCTACAACAACGGAGGTCAACCCTGTACGTCCACCAGCAGCAACACCTGCCGAAGATTCAATGTACGCACTGGATGGTGTCGTTCCCATCAAGGAACCTGCTGTTGTCGCAAGCGCATCCGCCATCAATGCCTGTTTTGCACGCGGAAATTGATTGTTCTTCATTAGACCTGCCTGCTCCGCTACCCCAATCATCGTACCCGTTGTATCGAAGATCGTAACGAGCAAGAAGGCAAATACAACTGTGTATAGGCCATGAGAGAATACACCCGCTATATCCACATCGAACAGCACTGGTGCTGTTGGAAGCGCAATAAAGCCGTCAAACTTCATCAAGCCCATAAAGTAACCGATAATCGCCGTAGCTGCCATACCGATGAACAGGGCACCCTGTACCTTACGGGCCATCAGGATAAGCGTGATGAACAATCCCGCCAAGGTTAGCACCGTTACCGGTTTATGCAAATCCCCGAAAGCAACCATGGTTGCCTCATTCGGCACGACAATACCAGAGGATTTCAAGCCGATAAATGCGATAAAGAGGCCAATGCCTGCCGTAATTCCGAACTTCAACGAACTTGGAATCGACTGAATGAGCGTTTCCCGCAGCTTCGTAAACGTCAGCAACAAGAAGATAATACCTGCCAGGAACACTGCTCCAAATACAGCCTGATAGCTCACTCCTTGTGAAGCTACTACAGAAGCAAAGTATGCATTCATCCCCATTCCTGGTGCTACAGCAATTGGGTGATTCGCGAACAAAGCCATATATAACGTACCGATAATTGCCGAGATTACCGTTGCGGTAAACACTTGCTGGAATGGAACTCCAGCACTCGACAATATCGCTGGATTCACGACAACGATATATACCATCGTTAAGAACGTTGTAATGCCCGCCGTCACTTCTGTGCGTGCGTTCGTTCCGTTTTCTTTCAATTTAAACCATTTTTCCATTGGATCAAGCTTGCTCCTTTCATAGCAACAAAACTTCCACTTAGGCATCTTATTAGAAAGGCGATTCTTTGTCAATTAATTTGTCCATTTATTCGTTTTTAGGTCACATAAATTCCAATATAACACAGAAAACGAGTCATATAACCCAGCTAAATACGAACATTGTGTATATCAACCAATTTCATCACATGCCGAGTAACCCCATTACTACCAATTATAGTCAAATAAAACAACAATCTATATCAGTGTTCCCTTCCCTACGAAGGTGATTCCTTATGCTTGCCTATCCCCCATATGAATAGTATGTCTACAATTGGAGCCCTCACATTCTTCAAACATCGTTTTTCCGGAATATTCCGACAATGTCCGCATAGAATCATCAGTTCTTTTCATCCCCCGAACTGCTCCATTCACCCCAGAAGCTGCTCTATTCAAGAAGAATATAAGGCAAGTCCCTCCCATTCAGGATATGATAGGTTCATCAACGACACGAGAGGAGCCCGGGAGTTATGAACAAGACAGTTAAAATGGGACTGCAAGCCTTGCTTGCTTGTGGAGTATCCATACTTGTTGTATACGTCATCAAACATATGGCTTGATCCAATCTATTCCTGCTACAATTATATTCGCCGGTATTTCCCGGAAAATAATATCAGTTTACATATTTATCACATCGAATCATAAGGAGACATCATTTATGAAATCATTTTCGACGACTTGGAAACGAAAAAGCATCCCTGTATTGTTTGCATCCGTCATTGCGTTAGGCTCGATGCTTAGTTGGCAGCCAACTGTTCATGGTCAAGCTGCAGCAGCAACAACTAGCTCGCAAAGCACAGCAATAGCCGGAACATCCTCAACAAAATTCACAGAGGATTGGCACAAATGGATTAAAAATAATGCTTATACATTAGATACCATCACCCCGGAGAGCACAAAAAACGGGACCGTTGTAGGCGAGCGGTTCAAAGACTTGGACATGCTGAAGCCGCTTCTGTCGGATAAGCGCATCGTGTACTTGGGGGAAAGCTCGCATGGTGTAGGCGAATTCAATTCTGTCAAGACACGGTTGATTCAATTTCTCCATCAGGAGCTTGGGTTCAATGTTGTCGCCTTCGAATCGCCGCTTGGCAATGCAGCAACTGCCTTCGGCAATGTAAAGACAAACTCAGCGGAGCAATTGATGAAGAAGTCGGTATTCCCGCAATGGTGGGCTAAGGAAACGACTCCATTGTTCCAATACATCCAAGATTCGCAGTCAACGGAAACACCGATCAGTCTTGCCGGATTTGATATGCAATCCTTGGGACCGTTCTTGAACGGAGAGCTACTGAAAGATGAAGAGCTTGCTGCACAGTTTGCTGAATCGGAGAAGAAGCTGTTCCGCTGGGCCAATTCCGAAGACCTTGCAGCTTACTCCGCAGTGAAGCCGGAATTACAAAAGCTGTACACAGACGTTAAGACACAGATTGCGGCCAATGAAGCGCAGTTGAAGGCCATGTACCCGGACAATCCGCATATCGTTGCGATGGTGAACCGAACACTGGATGACCGCCTTCGCGTCGTAGATGAGTACATCGAGCTGTCGATCAAGTCGAATATTGCTGCGCAGACTGGCGACTATGCAGTAGCGACGAAGATGATGGAATGGCGGGATAAGGCGATGGCCGACAATCTGCTCTGGCTGGCAACTGAAATCTATCCAATGGAAAAGATTATCGTCTGGGGGCACAATGCCCATATCAGCAAGGCCGAATCTAAAATGGAGCAATCATTCATGCCTGTCGCAGGGCGATTTATGGGCGAAATTATGCAGGAATCGATGTTCGGACCTTACAGCTACACGATTGGCCTCTATGCAGGAAGCGGAACTACCCATGACAATTTGGGCGAGCCGTTAGAGGTTCAGCCGCTCCCGCCTAACTCCATCGAGTCTATTATGAAGGCAGCCAATCAGCCATATTCCTTCGTCGATATGCGCTATGCAATGAAGAGCTCCGGAACATCATGGATGGACGAGCCGCGTACCGCACTGTACTTCGGATTGCTGCCAGAGGTATTCGTACCTCGCGAGCAATACGACGGCATTCTCTACATCGACAAGGTACAGCCGCCAACACCGATTAAATAACAGCTTCTTGCACCAATAGATGTTTTCGAACGATTAAATGAAACCGCAGCCGGCAGACGAATGGTGGAAACACAATGAATCGCAGCTGCGATACCCAACACTTGGAGGACAATCCGATGAAATCAAAAAAGGAACATGGAAACGTCAAAGCTTATCTCTAGCTCTCGCTTCCGTTATCGCACTTGGTACAATGCTCTCCTTCGGAGCACCTATACATGCTCAGGCTTCATCCGATAAGCAGGTAGGTCAGTTGGAGCAAGCACGTACCAGCTCACAAACACGTGAAGATTGGAAGAACTGGCTGAGCGACAACGCAGTCTCGCTGAATTCGATCAATCCTGAACAGACTGGATCAGACGCACGAATTGCTCCCGAGAAGTTTGCCGATTTAGAGGCCTTGAAGCCATTGCTGCAAGACAAGCGAATCGTCTATTTAGGCGAGAGCTCTCATGGGGCAGCGCAATACAACTCTGCCAAAACACGTCTCATTCAATATTTGCATCAGGAACTCGGTTTCAATGTCATCGCCTTCGAGACCAACTTGGGCAATGCAGCCGGAGCTTATGGCAATGTAAGCTCGCAAAAGCCGATTGCGACTATGAAAGATTCCATATTCCGCATCTGGCAAGCACAAGAGACCGTGCCACTGTATCAATACATTCAAGATACGAAGCGTACCGATAAGCCGCTCATGCTGGCCGGCTACGATATGCAGCCGCAGGGCGTCATGTTCGCTGCTGATTGGATGGGCGATGCAAAGCTTGCCAAGCAGTTCCAGGAGATTGAACTAGCACTGGACGAATGGGAAATGAGCTCGGATCTGGAGGGGTATCAGAAGGTAAAACCAAGCTACTTGAAGCTGTATGAGCAAATAAAAGCGACCATTCCAAAGCGTGAACAGGCACTGCGCAAGCAGTTCCCAGACAACCCGCATATCGTACAGCTTGTACAACGCGCAATCGACAACCGAATTCAAATTGTTCGTGAATACATGGAACTGACAATTAAGTCTACTCTATATATGGAGGGCAAAAACCTCGATTATATGTCCATGATCCAATCGTGGGAGTATCGCGACCAAATGATGGCAGATAACTTGGTATGGCTCGCTGACAACGTCTATAAAAACGAGAAAATCATCGTATGGGCACACAACGGACATATTAGCAAGGCACATTCCAAAGAGTTCGGCATAGCACTGCCGCTTCGCAATATGGGCGAAATTATGCAAACAACCAAGTACAAAGACCAAGGATACGTGATGGGCTTATTCCTAGGCAAAGGACAGAACGCGCATGTCACACGCGAAATCTATGACGTACTTCCGCCTATGCCGCATTCTATAGAGGAACTTATGACTAGCATCGGCAAGCCTTACTCGTTCATCGATATGAGCCATGCTCCAGCCGTTCCAGGCACTACATGGATGTCGCAGCCAATGACGTCATACGTAACAGGCATCTCGCCAATAAGCAGCATTCCGAGCGAGCAATATGATGGCATCTTGTTCATCAACGACGTCACACCTCCAACATATTTGGAGAAATAAGCAGTTATCCAGCTCCGAAACTTTATCATTAAGAACTTACAGTTAGGCAATCCGATATGTAAGCACGTCCCAGCATATGCAGCAATATATCACATAAACAAATAAGGATAGAGGGATTCAACTGCTTCTGAATCCCCTATCCCTCATTAATCCACTGCTACTAATCGATTGCGGCCAGACTGCTTCGCCCGGTACAGCTTCTGATCCGCTATGGCAACCAGCGTATTCGGTTCTGAGTCCTGAATATCCTCAATGCTGCATGATGCAACACCAAGCGAGCAGGTCACAACTAGACTCACCTCTGAGCCAGCGTGCGGTACACTAAGCGACTCTACATGAAGGCGAATTTGCTCACCGATGGCCTCAGCCTGACGAAGATCCGTCATTGGCAAGATCACGCCGAACTCTTCCCCACCGTATCTGGCAACAACGGCAAGTGGCGGTGTAACCGTATTCTGAACTGCCTGCGCTACTCGTCGCAAGCATTCATCCCCAGCTAGATGACCATACGCATCGTTATATTTTTTGAAATAATCGACATCGAGCATAATTAGTGATAGTGGACTCCTCTGCTTCTTAACCCGCTCCCATTCCTGATTCATCATCTGATCGAAGTATCTGCGATTGTAAACCCCGGTCAACCCGTCGGTATAGGAGAAATCAGTTAGGAGCCGATTCGCCATTTGCAGCTTCTTATTTGCTTCCTTCATCTGCTCTTCCGCTACAATCCGTTCAGTTACATCATGGAAGTACACCGACACCCCGTTACGAGACGGAAATACGCGATTCTCCAGCCATCTGCCATGCAGTTGATCAAACTCCGTAATCTCCGCCGGTTCTCCCCGCTCCATGACTTGGTGGCACACCTCGTACAGCTTGGTCTGCTTCAAGTGTGGATTAATATCCCATATGGATCGTCCTTTTACAACTTCGAAGGAAAACCCCAAATACTTCTCCGCTTCCTTATTCATATACGTATAGCACCACTGCTTGTCTACTGCAAGGAAGGCATCGGTAATGCTATCAAGAATAATTGCAATTTGTTCCTGTGAATTGTGGAGCGCCCTTTGAGAATGATGGAGCTTCACATTGAGCTGATTCATCTGATAAAAGAAGACAAATAGAACAACCGTTGCTGACAGCAACGAATTCACGCATGCCGCGTACCAGCCAAGCGTGTATCTATCGTTGGCCAGCAAAGTGATCGACACATCCAAAAAGAATGTGAAAACAGACAAAAGAAGCCATAAGTGCAGCAGGCTCCTTCCACGAGTTACCACATACAAATACACACAAGCCACAAGACTAATTACCCATACAATAGGGCCTATCCCTGTTGAAAGGAGAAGACCATGGCTGCTATCCGAAATAAGCGTAGGCAGCCATTCGTGCTGACCTGCCAATATATACGTAATCATCCCGACAACCAGCACTACAACAATAAACATCACAATTGAAGTAGCCGTCTTATTCTTGTGCTCTGATCGCGAATAGGACTCCTTCTGGATACTGAACGTATACAGCAGTATCCCTGCTGGAAATCCCGCATGCCAACATCCCCAGAACCATACCGAAGCCCGAGTCCCTGCGTACAGAACTCCCTTATCACTGAATATGCCTGGGAAATTCAGAAGATGCGGAATCATAATTAGCCCCGTAAAAAAAACGTCCCCGATAAAATCAAGATTGGCTTATAACCAGTTGCACGATATTGAATATAAAGCAAATGCGAAGTCATGAAATCACCAAACATGTTCCATGCAATAAAGATCGGGAAAAAGGGAGTTACCCCCCATAGCGGCGTTGATGCATACGGTATGACCACAAGAGTGCTAACCAGCGCGACGAAGCCGATAACCAAGGCTATCCTTTTCTGTTTAGGCACAGTCGGTATACTAAATAAGCTTGTCAGTGGATCTCGTATGCGATGCATTGATGCTCTCAACCTTTCCGCCTATCACTTGTTTCAATCCGAATCATGTTGTGATTAGTAACATAGTATCATATATTTACAGGAAGACAGGATCAAATTCAAACAATTACAAGACATGAAGATACCTTAGCCCCAAGTAACTGCCACATTTGTGTCCTTTTTACTATATAACGAAATCAGCCTGCTATTGAAACAAAAGCAACTGTATCACCATGGGCAAAAGGGCTGCCCAATTCGAGACAGCCCTCCTATTATAACCGCCTTACACGATTATTGTATTTAAATGTAACATGCTCTATCGAGAACGACGTCCGCCGCCACGACCGGATGAACGACCTCCACCTTGGCTCGAACGGCCGCTGGATTGGCCACCAGACTTGCCGCGGCTCTCTTGGCGACCAGCGCCTTGGCTTGACTGCGAACGAGAACTACGGCCCTGGCCTCGTCCGTCGCACGCACTGCTGCGTCCTCCATGGCCTTCATTTCTCGCTTCACGCCGTCCGCTACGGCCACCCGCATCACTGCCTTGCTTGCCGCGAGCAGCACCGCGTCCACCTCGACCTGCACCTTGACCACGTGCATCCTTCGCGTCGCTTCGTGTTCCACGACTATTGCCGCGTCCGCCACGTCCGGAACTGCGTTCATTGTCTGACTTCTTGCCACGACCAGTCCGAACGTCGCCAGCATCCTCAGTGTGCTCCCCATCTTGATTACGACGCTCCAACTTCTGTCCGATGCCGCGCTCAATCAACTCAACAGCCATGCGATCTCTAGGCGATGCGAATGTGATAGCAATCCCTTGCGCACCTGCGCGGCCTGTACGGCCAATGCGGTGGATATAGCTCTCCGCATCCTGAGGGACATCATAGTTGAACACATGTGTAATACCCTCTACATCCAGCCCTCGTGCCGCAACATCCGTCGCGACAAGCAGTTGCATCTTCACCTTGCGAAAGCGTTCCATAACCTGTTCCCGCTTCGACTGCGACAAGTCGCCATGCAGTTCGTCCGAATCATAGCCCATTTCAAGCAATTCTTCATTCAGCTTGCTTGCTCTGCGTTTCGTCCGACAGAATATAATGGCTTGATAAGGGCGATGCTCATCAATAAGTTTGCACAGAGTCGCCTGCTTGGCGCGATCTGTCGTTTGCACGACAATCTGCTTCACATTCTTCACGGTAATACGCTCGCTCTGTACATGGATATCAATCGGACTGCGCATAAATCGCTCCGCCAAGCGTCTTACATTTACTGGCATAGTAGCAGAGAACAGCAGCGTCTGGCGATTCGTTGGAATCTGGCGAATAATTTCCTCCACTTCCCCTAAGAAGCCCATATGAAGCATTTGATCCGCCTCATCCAATACCAATGTCTTCACTTTCGACAGCGAGATTGTCCCGCGTCTCAGATGATCAAGCAATCGACCTGGCGTTCCGATGACAAGCTGACGGCCGCCCTGGAGCTTGCGCATTTGACGTTCTACATCTTGTCCACCGTATACGGCAAGCACGTTCACGCCTTTATAAGCCTCAATAAGCTTCTTCGCTTCTGCCGTAATTTGCAGAGCCAACTCCCGTGTAGGTGCAACAATCAATGCCTGAACATGTGTTGAACTTGCATCAATGCGTTGAATAATTGGCAGCAGGAAGGCTAGCGTCTTGCCTGTCCCCGTCTGCGCCTGTGATACAACATCTTCTCCTGACAGTACGACCGGAATCGTCTCAGCCTGAACCGGTGTTGGCACCGCAATTCCATGTTGATTCAATGTGTGCACCAATTGCTCCGTTACTCCCAATTGTGCGAATCCTCGTTGATTTAAGCCCGTCAGACAGGCCACCCCATTTCTGTATAATTCAATCTAGTCCCTATCTTGTGATGATGTATGGAAAATCGACTTCACTCTGCCTACTTGTCCATCCTGCAGGCGTACCTTGATGCCATGCGGATGAGATGGAGAATTCGTCAGAATATCCTTCACGATACCTCTTGTCGTCTTGCCCGTACGCTGATCCTGTTTTTAGCACAATATCCACCTCAAGACCAGCAAATATATGCTTTCGCTGTTGTCCATTCTGTTCCATGAAGACACTGCTCCTTGCTCATTCTATCCTTACCTGCTGACTTGCAGCAGAACCGACTACGCCAACATTTTCATGTATGTGTACGACAACGGTATCCACATATTATACACGGAAACGTCCCTATGGTATAATGGACCATCAAGATCGATTCCATCGTATAAATTCAGGAGGTAACATGCTGACGTTTGAACAGAAACTAGCGGTTATCGAATCGTTCCCAGAGCTTGAGCGTAATAATGTATCACTGGGACGAGTGAACTTCCACTATGAAGACAGCATTGTGGAGAAGAAGACTGTCGTCTATCACCTGCATCCGAACGGCAACGGATTCGTCTATGCCGGCTATGTATCGGGTTATGATACAGATGCCAAAGGCATGGTCAACATCCGTGAATACTCGGAAGAGGAGCTTCGCAAGCTCATTCGCGCCTCCATTGATTCCATGTCGCCTGCTTCACAGGGAGCTGACTTCGAGATGGAGGACACTGCTGAAGAGAGCAGCAGAGAGCGCTATATCAATGACAACAACGAGACACTATGGCTCGAGTATGACTTTGAGTTGTGGAACATCTATGCGGGCGAGAGCCTGGAAATGACATTCGAGACGCGCGAGGAAGCAGAGGAGTACTTGCAAGAGGAAGGCTTCTCACCTGCAAATTCATAGCAGCCAGCGAAGGGGGAAAGAAGTGCCGTACAGACTCAGGCAGCATCTTTCCCCTTACTTTATGATTTCTTGCATATTCAGCTTACTATATGCCTCCTTGCACTTCATGCAAATCCAACCATCACTACCGTACACACTCCACGCTTCATCTCTATATCAAACAGACAGGGGGAACGACGCTAACAAGCAAGCAATCTACTCGAACATATATAGTAGCAATTCGCAATCCCCATCAATCCTCCCGCCTGCTGCATGAGGCAGAGGCACAGGCACAGGGCGTCAGGGAGCGGATCGCATTCAAGTGCTCGACGTGAACGACCCGAATAGCATTGCCACCGCTGCACAATATATCCTTAGCACTTATGGCAGCGTGCGCCTTCTCGTGAACAATGCTGGATTTGCGATAGACGAAAATAAACAACTAGGAGCAGCCTATTCCCGCAATCGCCCCAACACGCCCGATACGTATGCGAGCAATTACAAGCAATAAGAATGAAAATCAATTCTATTATCCATAAAACGTTCATTTGAGAAATAAGCGAGGTATGGATACAATACATTATACTCATTACTAAATGAGAATCTTTTTACTTTAATAAAAAGGATGGTTCCTTATGACTCATCATGACTACCACCACCTCAACCATGTGAAGGAGCAAGTCACTTCGAAGCGTACATTGTGGATTACATTAGCCTTGACCCTATTCTTCACCATTGTTGAAATTGTGGGCGGGCTTCTGTCCAACTCACTTGCTCTCTTATCCGACTCTGCTCATATGATATCGGATGTTATCGCGTTAGGTCTCAGTATGACCGCCATTTACATGGCAACTCGGGAACCCAACCAGCGATATACGTTCGGCTATCTCCGATTCGAAATCATTGCATCCTTCCTGAATGGACTGGCTCTGATTGTGATTGCAATTGGAATCGTTGTCGAAGGTGTTAAGCGGATGGTTCATCCGCAAGATGTCGATCTGCGGCTGATGCTGATTATCGCTACGATCGGCTTAATCGTGAACATTGTCCTGACGCTCGTATTGAGTCATAGCATGAAGGAAGAGGACAACCTGAATGTAAAGAGTGCCTTGTGGCACTTTATCGGCGACTTACTTAGCTCTGTAGGTGTTATTGTATCGGCCATTCTCATCTATTTCACGGGACTGTACGTGTTGGATCCATTGATTAGTATGGTGATTGGGGCCATCATTTGCATTGGCGGCGCGAAAATCATTCGCGAATCCATCCTCATTTTAATGGAAGCTGTCCCTGCCAAATATGATCTAGAGGAAATACGCGCGGAAATGAACCAGGTGGAAGGGGTGGACGATGTGCATGAGCTTCATCTGTGGGCGGTATCTACCGATCACTATTCATTGACAGCGCATGTCTTCATCCGTGAAGATATTCAGCCATTCTGCGTCATTCTGGCTATCAATCATATGCTTAAGACGAAGTACGGCATTGAGCATACCACGATTCAAATTGAGCATCCTGCGATGCATGATCATGGTGAATATGGTAAAAAATTTTTGCAACAAGCGGGGAGCGCAGAAGCTAACCCAGTGTAAGAGATAATTCTCGCTAATATCCTTGTCGCCATAATGGAAAGCAGCCTGCCGAGTCACTGCTCAGCAAGCTGCTTTCTTTGTTAGGATAGAAGGAGCATCAACTAACTTCTTGCTTGTCTACATTACCTGCATGATAAATAAACGACCCAGGAATTGATTTCATTTGCTCGATCACACCATGATAGGCAGAATGATCAATCATGTATACATAGGCTCCTGGCAAATCCAATTCGTCTACACACTTATCAGTAAATGTGGAGAGCCATTCTGCCTCCTGTCCAGCAGCTTCCTGCGGTACATCAACGACTACCCCATATAGATACACCCCATGTTGATCCGGGTAATGTTCCAGCTGCTTCTGAACCAGGTAGGCTTCCTGGATGATGGGGATAGAAGCAAGCTTCTCTCTGGCATCCTTCAACTCTTGTCCACTAAGCCCATGATGGATATAGATATTGTCTTGAAAACTCAGATGCGTACGTTCCTCGATCGCATCCTTGTTCTCTTCCATCCATTCCATCGCGCGTTCCGCATAGAAGTCAGCTTGATCATATTGCCCCATGTGAACCAAATAATTGTATATCCAGCGACACATCTGATTCGTACGGAACATATCCAGCTTCATCACTCGTTCAAGCAGATTTATTCCGTCTTCATCCATCAGCTGCAAGCGAATGCGCCCTTCCTCTTGCAGCGATTCAATCTGGTTCACATACTCCTCATTGATATGCTCCAGAAGAGGAAGCGCCTCCTCGACGCCATACAGCAATTCCGTCGTATGCGCATAGCGGCACCCCTGCTCGAAGCTCAGCTTGCCTTGTTGCTGAAGCTCTTGTTTCAGCTCTCCATGTTCCGCCCGTACCGGCGCATACTCCTGGTATCGCTCCTGCCAGCTTGCTGCAATTTGCGCAATCCAGCGGTTGTCCACTTCTTCCAACAACACCTTGTACAAGCTGCCTAGAAAATGTTCTGCCGCTGTAGAGCCGCTTAACGATTCCCAAGAAGGAACATGAGGCGCATCAGAAGACTGCTGAATCGCCTGCAGCCGATCCGACAAGGATGGATGCGTATCCGTAAGTCCCGTTCTTTCTGCTAGTGCCGCCCGCCCCCATTGCCGCACCGTATGTTCTGGAAGTCCCTCTTTCAGGAACTGTTCCAACGATACGTTAATACGAGGAGGCTCCGATACACGCTGTGCAGCCCGATACTGCTTCGGCCAAAATACTTCCGACAAATAAGCGCCTAGCACATGAACCTTATACAGGGAGGAGGCCGTTACTTCAGCGCCAGCCAGCTGCACAGAGGCGCGGTCTGCACTATATTCGTTCGCCCGCCGCAGTACGAATGTATATGCGGAGTAGTAAGGATAGAACTTGTTAAAGAATTTCTTGAACAACCCTGTACCGAACTGATTTTTCTCCTCCAGCTTGCCTACAATCGTTCCCCATGTCTTCACGACCCGGTATACCCAGCCTGAGAACCGGC
Organism: Paenibacillus sp. E194; assembly: GCF_000935845.1. NCBI lineage: Bacteria > Bacillati > Bacillota > Bacilli > Caryophanales > Paenibacillaceae > Paenibacillus > Paenibacillus sp. E194. Next base: position 16,757 of record NZ_JMDX01000014.1, on the reverse strand, counting down.
TGTCACCGCCAGACAGATGCCCAAGCTCATGCGCGATCGTCGAACGGAACTCTTCTGGCGTAGAGGCCATCATGTAAGGCAAGCCAACAATCAATATATTTTTGTGCCAACCGAACATACCTAAGCGCGGATGCTGCAGCATCGCAGCATTGAACTGTTCATCCACGATGATGCTGTCCACGCGGGGAGCCTTCAATTCACGTGCCATTTGATCGACCTCTGCATACAGCTCCGGCGCTTCTGAACGCAACAACACGCGTCCTTCCGGCTGCTCGAAGCGAATCCACAATGAACGTAAAATAATGAGCGCAAGCGGAATAAGAATAATGAACAGCTTCACTTCCCCTGCATTGACTCGTCCAGTGGAGACGGAATACCAGATGAGACCGCCTACTAAACCAAGCAGAATTGCTAAAATGAGATAAATATAGCTAAATCCAAGAACTGTTAATCCGAGTACGCGCAGCTTGTATCCTTGCGGAGAGCGCTTCGCGGACTTCTCTAGCCGTTCGATGAGAGCAGCGAACTTCTCGTAATCGACTTCCATTCTGTTATGCACCTGCTTCTTATGTAGTCAAACATGCGATATCTATCATGCTGCTGCGATCAACCGTTCACATCCAGCGCGCCGAAGCCGCAGACTGATCCGCACGTTCCATATCCTGAATATACCGGAGCAGCTCCTGCTGACGCTCTGTCAGGAAGCGCCTTCGCATGACAAGCTCTGATTGGAACTTGCTTAACCGCTGCTTCATCTCATCAGCAGAGACGCCAACCCAATCCTGAAGCCTCGCAAGCTGCTGCTGAACATACTGTTCATTGCGCTCCAGCAGCTCTGCCAACTGACCAATCTGCTTGTGCGCTTGGCGCAAATCATTCAATTCGACCAGGATACGGTCGTTCATCACATTCCCTCCTTTGCTCCTCAACCTTCCATTCATTCCATTAAGCTAAATCAGCTGTCTTGAACTCATTGGCCTTGCGATCAATATAGCCTGCAAGCTCCTGCACTGCTGTCGCATACCATTCCGTCATCTGCGTGAGCTCTTGCGTGGTATTCTCTGCTATCGATACGATGCGCTTGCTCTGGCTCGTATGAATCAACTTCGTAATACTGCCAACTGCCGAGCCCGCCTGATCATGGAATTGTCCAACATGCTGTTCCAACGTTCGCGCTACGCTGCTGAGCTCTTCCGGACGAAGTGCAATCAGCTTGCCTCCGCCTAGCGCCCCCAAGGCTCTGCCTAAGACAGCTTGAGCGAGCCCTCCGCCTAATGGCATCCCCGCAAGAAGGACGGAATCGCCTTCAAGCAGCGCACGCGGCGAAATCGTCAATCGTTCCCCTGTCGCCCGATTGATCAGCTCATTCTTGATATCGCCATCCTTATCGAACTTGTATTGATCCAAGGAATGAAAATTTTTATCGCCGGATATGGTATCAATAAACCGTTTGATTCGTCCCTTAATCCCCTTGTATTCGCTATTCGCGGTCTTAAAATCTTCGCCAAGATAATACGTTGAGCCCACATGACTATCATACTCTTTGAGCGGTCCCGCTCCTATCGAATCGCTCGGGTGCACATAATTGATAATTTTGTCGTCAAACTCTCCATTTTTGGCCTTTTCCGCTAATTTGTCAGGCAGCAGATTCGTTACACTTGGTGCACTGTACGTTACCGCACCAACACTATTTTTAGCGCCGGCATACTGCGCCAATCCGCCGCCAAGGGAGTGTCCGGTCAACGTAACCTCATATTCGGGGTACTCCTCCTTCACCTGCCTTACGAGCACATCGGCTTGCCGGAACTGATTATGCTTGTAGTCATGTACATCTTGCTCCATATTCTTCCTCGGGTCTAGGTACGAGAGAATTATATTTTCTCTGGAACTGAATCGTTCCTCCAAATCCTTCGCCTTACCGAGCACGACATCATTCAAATCCGTCTTGAAATCGGGCAGTGATCGATCAAGGCTAGATGACCCTTCTGTACCTCGAAATCCAACCACAACCTCCTTCGTATCCTTATTTCGATAAACCACCGCATCGAAGCCCGACTCTGAATCGTGGAGCTTCGCTCCCTTCGGTTCGACGATCTCCCAAGAGCCGTCCACCCCGTCATATACACCAGGTGGAACCTTATCATAAGCCGAACTCGACATCTTCCAATAATCTTCATCTGATATACGTCTTCTATTGGCCATACCATTCTCCTGTCTTTTCATTTTTTGGTATCTATCATACAATATTATAAAAATACTTCCTGTAAGAGTGAAGACGTTTATGCCAAAAAATGTCCGCTATACAGGTTTTTTGATTCTCATTTTTGCAATCTTAATAGGATGTGAAGCCGCTATGAAGCCTGAACAAGAACAAGCAGCCGTTCAACAAGCGATGGCAACTGGAACCGAATATTTTAAGAAAAAATACCATTTGGAGACAGAATGGACAGAGCATCAATTCCAACCTGAGAGCGCCTCCAGTCACATTGCACTATACGGACATGCAAAAGACAAACCCGGTGACAAAATTTACATTCTTATCAATTACAAGACGTTCGAAGTGATCAGTTCGGTGCACCCGAAGGAAGAAATTTCAGATAAAAATAAAAAGTAGATTCAATTTGAATCTACCTGCACCAATGCACAAAGAACCCTCATCATGAGGGTTCTTCCCTTATCAGTAAGCTCACGTTTATAACGCCACAGACATACCGCTCCATTCCAATTCCTCTTGGTAGACAGGCCGTACCAGATTTCGCAAATCACCCTTAAATACAAGTTCCAGCAGCTCGGAGCTGCGGAAATCATCGGGTTCAACAGCGGCCGCAGGCTTACCTACCACGTTCAGTCCGCATTCTTCGAATAACGTAGCGACGAATTGGGAACAGAAAAACGCCTTCTCCCGCTCAACCTGCAGCTTGAATGGAATGCCTAGCACGCCAAGCAAGTTATACGAATATTTAGCTTTATTGAACATCATGGTGATGATGCGGGCACGAATCATATGGTATTGAGCAGTATTAACCATACAGCGGTACATGGCGCATCTCGTCGGCTTACCGTCAGCACGCAATAGATCTCGCTCTACCTCTTCACGCATGAAGCCTGCCGTTAATGGATTTCGGGAAGGCTTCTGTCCAAAGCTATATACTTCCCGCAATGCCGGATCGAAGGCTACGGATACGTGATTTAGCGGTGCCTTAGTGTACATTCGAATGAGCTTAGAAAATAGTGTTCCTGTATCGGTCAGTACGATATAAATCGGATACCTCTTACCTTCACCCTGTTCTGTGCCCGTTCCCGCATTGATTGTGCTGTCCATCCATCCACCCATGCTACATTCGCCCCAATCTCTCTGTATTGATGTTAGTTCCATTTTATACATTGGTCATCTATTCCAATACATGCTGGCGACGGGTTCTGAACTGGACTTTCGTCGGGTGAGTGCATCCAACCTGCTATTGCCTCTCAGATTTACCTGATAAGCAACAACCACCCACTCCTTATTAGCGGATTCATCCACAATGTATGACCGCCCCTTCCATTATTCGTGCATATGCATTCCTAGATCCCTCCATGTACACAAAAGGAGCCTAATTCCTAAGAATTAGGCTCCTTCATCGTTCCGGATATACCATTGTGTTCTACATCTTAACGCAGTCTGGCAGCTGGTCCGCAGCTCTCCCGCACGATCAGCTCTGTCGGTATCATAACCTTCTTGCCAATGATCCGCTGCTTCTCCAGCCGCTCCATCATGAGCTCCAGCGCCGTATCCCCGATACAGTCACTATGCAGTCTTACTGTGGTAAGCGCAGGGGTCATGAATTGAGCAACCGCAATATCATTGAAGCCAACCACACTAATATCCTCCGGCACTCGCAAGCCACGCTCCTGTATGGCTCGAATCGCACCGATCGCCATAGAGTCATTCGCCGCAAGGACGGCGGTACAGCCGCGTACAGATGCAATTAGCTCCTTCGTCAAACGGTAGCCATCTTCGGCTGAGAAGGTTCCGACACGCACCAAGGATGAATCGAAGATTCCCGCTTCCTTCATCCACTTCTCATAGGCGACCTCGCGCCGATCCGCTGTTGAGGCTCCATCCAGCACGTCTCTTCCGCCGACATACGCAATTCGCTCATGTCCTAATGCACGAATATGCACCAGTGCCTGCTCTACAGCATCATGCAGATCGACCGTCACAATATCCGACTTGCGATCCCAATGGACATCATCCACATATACGATTGGAGAGGAGGAGCGCTGGAGTTCATGCAGCTGACCTGACCCAATCGGCCCAACCACGATGAACCCCGATGCAGCAGAAGCAGGAAGGGAGCGTTCTCCCTTCTTGCCTACCTCTACAAGCTGCACGCTTCGCTCCCGAGCTGCTTCTTCTATCGCAAGTCGCACCGTTAAATAATACGGATCATTCAGCTCCTCACTCTTGTCATATGTCATGACAATTCCGATCGTGTTCTGACTCGCCCTGATTTGCACAGGAGCAGGCGGTTCCGCTATCGGCACGGGCATCGAAGGCTCCGGCTCAGCCATTTCCATCGTCCGCTTCTTCCGCTTGTACTTGTTATAGCCGAGCTCTTCAGTCGTTTCCATAATGCGGCGCCGCGTCTCGTCTGATACCGACAATGTCTCATCGAAGTTCAGCACACGAGACACCGTGGATATCGACACACCAGCCCGCTCCGCAATTTGTTTCAGGGTAGCCATTTCGCCCTCCAATCGTTATGCGTCGCCAGCAATCCGTCATTCCGTCATTCTTTCATTTCCTTACGATTGTACTGTATTCTTGCCCAAAAGCATAGAGGAAAGCCTCGCGATTGCTAGTTGCGGCGCAGCGTTTCCTTCGCCTTCATCACATCAGAGATTTCCTTATTCGAATATACAGACAGCTTCAGATTCAACTCGAACGGCTCAAATCCATTGCGATATTGACTCAGCTGGCGCTGTCCGCAGGAATTCGATCCTAGACCATTCTGCTTCGTATCGAGATGCAGCACAATGTAATCCCGCTTCTTCAAATCAACCGTATGCTTGGCAGCATCCAAATCCTTAACTTCATAATAAGAAGCACTGAAGTCCATCTTCGGATACGCAACTGCCATGATCCCTACCCCATAACGATCCGCCAAGCGAACCCAGCGGCAGTCCGTATGATTGCCATTTTCCTGTGGGTGCACGTAATTCGTGAACATTTCATCCACCGTACGCTCATAGACGCCGAACTGATTTGCCTGCTTCGAATCTACATACGACTCTCCAGGACCTCTGCCATACCATTTGCCATTCTCACAAGCAGCACGTACACGAAGTTCCACACCAACGCGCGGAATCATCTCCGGCGCCTGATCCTTCACGCCACCCGGCTCGCCGCTCACATCGAGCAGCACATCGCCGTTCGGATAGATGTGATAATCATAGCGGGAACGGTAATGCCAAGCGGCGTTCGTCGTTCCATTCAAGACAGACACCGTCACACGGACAACATCGCCTTCCTGTGCATAGGTGACTCCTTCTACAATTTCATGTATCAAATGCATAAATGTCTTAGTTCGGTAATCATCCACGACATACATATCATTATCGATCGGCGCGCGCCAGAACTGCAGCTTCGGCCCCTCTTCCACAACCGTAGTGCCATGATGTGTCCATGAGGTCATGCGGCCCTTGACTGTATCGAAGCGAATGCTGAATTCTTCCCCGCGAACGATGAGCTCACAGTGTCCCTCTTCCATCGTAAGCGTGCCGCTCGGCTCGATGTACAGCATCTCACCAGCAATCGGGAGGAGGAATTGCGCAGTCGCCAATTCATGTCCTGCTTGTGCCCAGGCACAGTCACTCTTTAACGTATAAGAAAGATTCACATAATAATCCGTTCCCGGTTCAGGTGTGAAATCGAGCGAGTATCCCAACTCCACTTCCTTGCTTGTGCGCGCAGCGATGCCAGTTATGTCCGTTTCGCCTGTCTGCAAAATGCAGTTATCCTTCACAATTGAATAGCGCAGTGCCAATTGATCCAGCGATGCAAAGTCATACTTGTTGCTGACACGGATCAAGCCTCGCTGCAAATCAACCTCATGCGTATGAACAGGCTCAATAACCTTCTTATATTCCAGCAAACCCGGTGATGGAGTACGATCTGGCATGACAAGCCCGTCAATACAGAAGGCTCCATTCGTCGGATCGTCGCCGAAGTCTCCGCCATAGCGGTAATAGACGTGGCCCTGCTCATCAATCGTCTGGATGCCGTGATCACACCATTCCCAGACAAATCCGCCTTGCAGCTTATCATGTGCGTAGAATAAATCTTGATACTCCTGCATGTTGCCTGGGCCATTGCCCATCGCATGAGCGTACTCGCATAGAATATGCGGCTTCGTAGAGTTCTCAATAATATACTGCATCGTCTTCCGCTCCGGATGATCCAGCCACGTATACATGGTCGAGTACACGTCTGCAATATCCGTATCCCTGTCCCCTTCATAGTGAACAAGGCGTGTCGGATCCATTTCCTTCGCGCGGAGACCCATCGCTCTGAAATTGCGGCCATAGCCTGATTCGTTGCCAAGGGACCACATAATAATACAAGGGCGGTTCTTATCCCGCTCAATCATGCGCTCGATACGATCGACGTATGCTTTCTCCCATGCCGGATCATCTGTAATCCAATTGAAGTTGCCCGTTAGTTCGAAACCATGGCACTCCAAGTCCGTCTCATCGATCACATACATGCCATACACATCACACAGTTCATACAAGCAAGGCGAATTCGGATAATGAGCCGTACGAATCGCATTAATATTGTGCTGCTTCATGAGGCGGATATCCTTCTCGATATCATCGCGCGATACCACTCGTCCTGTAATCGGATGCGCATCATGACGGTTAACACCCTTCAGCTTAATGGCAACCCCATTGACGGTGAATGTGTCCCCCTTCAATTCAACGGTACGGAAGCCCACCTGCTGTGGAATGACCTCAATGACCTCATCCCAGTCTGTTAAGGTGAAGAGAAGGGTATATAAATACGGCGTCTCCGCACTCCATAACTTCGGAGCTGCAATTGGGACAGCAGTCGCGACGCGTTCGCCCGCAGGCATATCGCCGCAGGCTACCCGTTGTCCAGCTGCATTAAGCAGCTCGTAAGACAGCGTGTGTCCCTGCTTCGCACCGCGGATATCGGCGCTCAGGCGCAGGATCGCATTCGTATAAGCAGAATCCAGCTCTGTAACCACTGTAAAGTCTTCAATCCCCGCAAGCGGCTGGGCATACAATTCAACATCACGGAATATACCGCTCAGCCACCACATGTCCTGATCTTCAATGTACGTTCCATCCGACCATTGATACACGCGGACACACACTTCATTCTGCCCTGCTTCTACATAGCTTGTAATATCAAATTCACTCAGCAGTCTTGCACCCTTGCTGTAACCGACTTCCTGCCCGTTCACCCATACATGGAATGCGGAGTCAACGCCATGGAATCGTAAAATTACCTGCTGATTGTCCAGCCATTGCGGGCTAATCGCAAAGCTCCGCTTATATATCCCTGTCGGGTTGTCTGTCGGCACATAAGGCGGATTAATCGGGAAGTTGTACCATAGATCCGAGTAATGCATATTGCCATAACCCTCAAGCTGCCAGTTGCTCGGCACCGTAATGTCGTCCCAGTTCGAGCAATCAAATGATGGCTGCTCGAATCCCGGCGGCGAATACTCAGGCGCTTCCAAATAAGCGAACTTCCATGTTCCATTCAAGCTCTTCCATTGATGTGTATACTTCGGCTCGTCCAGCAAGGCTAGTTGTCGATTCGGATAGGAGCGGAAGTACGCCCTCCCCTTCATACGGTTACAATTTGTAACACTAACATTTTCCCACTGCTTCATTACACGCATAGTACGGCCTCCTGCCCACGGGGATTCCTCACACGAACGACGTCCATTTCCATCCGTTTCACCATTCGTTCCGTCTGAGATATTGGATGATTCACATCCTCACTTTCTAATAAAATTTTACCTGACCTTAGTAAAATCCACAATTGTTTTAGTAAAATAATTTACTGCCTTTATATTTTTTTACTAACTTTCACGCGAACCTAGTAAAACTTTTAGTAAATACATGTTTTGCCTGGAAAATGGGTAATATCAACAAAAAGAAGAGCGAAGACGACTTATCTCCGCTCTTACAATCTCGCTTTTATTATTTTTTGCCTAAATTTTACTCAACTTCGACTGCTTTCCATCAACTTCCCCTCACGTCTTCGCGACCATATGGTCCACGCCATATCCACCCAGAAGTAGATCACGAACATCGGGCATGCCATATTCCAGATTGCTGAAATTTGCACGTAGCCAGCCTCTAGCAAGGGATGCAGTCCGTACACGACTGCTAGCGATAAGAACATCCAGCATAGTGAAAAGGACAGACAAACATGGCCTTGAAGCTGTATCCGATATGAAGAATAGTCCCACCATTTGCGGTAAAATACCTTCTCCAGCATTAAGCCGCTCACATATTCAACAGCCGTCGGAATGACGAAGCTCAGCAGCAGAATGAGGCCCCAATTGCCCCCTTTTTCGACATAAGGAAGCAAGAGAAGAGGGGCAACTCCATACATAGGTTTGAATGGCCCTTGCAGGAAGCCCTCCTTCCAGAAACGGCCCGTTGTTAACTTGCTGTATATGTTCTCAAGCAGCCACCCTCCGAACGAGTAGACCATAAAATAAAAAACGGCAGCCAATGCATCATTGGCTGCCGCTCCTGTAACTTGCAGCGGAATCGGTACATGTTCCACCATAACGCATAACCTCCTTATGCCTGCATCAGCGGCATATCTCAAGCTACACGTAGTATGGTTGTATTCCGCACCACTTATTCCCTGTTGTCTCGATTATTCAACGATAATAAGGCTAGCGTGCGACTGTCCTGGAAGGGAGAAAGTCATTGCCAGAGAGTGGAATGCCTTCACTTTCTGCCCTTCCTTCAAATCCGCCAATTTCAAAGCTACACCTTGCTTGTCCATAATGTATGTTTCTTTCGAGATATTCAAAACGACGTCATTATTGATATTGCCATCATTATCAACATCGACATGAACACGACCATTTACATCGCCTTCTGTCTTCGTTACGCTAAGCACGTTGCCTTCCTTAGCCGTTGTTTCACCTTTGACAACAATTTTCTCGGCTCCGACTGTTCCCGGGAAGGTCATGAGCATAATCGGTCCAAATTGAACCTCAACAATTACGCCCTCTTTCAAGGCATCTTTGCTGAGCGTCTGTCCCTTCTCGTTCACGATAACCGTGTTGTCTTGTACATTAATATGCAAATATTGTTGACCACGGAGAACAAATTTACTTCCGTTCCCCGACTCAATAATTCCTTGTGATGTCACATGTTCTTCTGGCAATGTCGAGCCCTCCTCTACAGGGTGAGACGATACGACATGACCTTGAATGGTCTCAGCAGCTACTGCTCCAGCGAATGGTACGCTAAGTACCGCCATAATTGATGCAATTGCCAAGCCTTTGTTCCATTTTTTCATTTTAAATTCCTCCTCTAATCTCATGTTGTTAGGGCACACCTATGTACCTACTTCTTGATGCCTTACGATTATTCGGTTTGTCTTCATAGACGGAGGAAGTATGCATAATGTTGCATAAAAAATAATTTGAATATGTATTCAATCATATATGTGTCTTGCTCATGTTCAGTCCTGCCCTCACTAGATGTGCCGCTAACATATAAAAAGGTGCCAGAGGGAGAGCAAACGCCCCCTCTTTGGCACCTTATTCCTTATTATCTGTTCGTTCTTACTACTCACCAATACGACGTTGAATAAATGAATCTACCGCCGTCTTAATCACTGCGACAACCGGGACGGCAATGAACATGCCCAAGATGCCGAACATAGCGCCTCCAATAATAATCGCAAAAATAATCCAAATGGGACCTATGCCCACTTTATTACCCACTATTTTCGGACCGATATAATAACCGTCGAACTGTTGGACGATGAAAATAAACAACGTAATCCATAGCGTCTGTTCTGGTGATACAAACAACGTAATGATACCGACGAACAACATCCCCATAAATGGGCCGAAGTACGGGATCACATTCGTTACGGCCACGAGCAAAGCGGACAACAGCGCATATGGTGCTTGAATAATAAGGAGTCCAACGAACACGATGCTGCCTACGACCGTTGCATCCAAAATGACCCCTACAAAATATTGCGAGAAAATCATGTCCATTTTTCTCACGAAATCAATGACGCCTTCAGCCCGTTCCTTCTTAAGCAGGCCGTGCAAAGTGTGCTTCGCGCCTGTCCCGATCTTCTCCTTGTCCTTCAACAAGTAGATCGAGACGATAAAGCCGATAACGAGATTCAGCAGCGCAGACGTAAAGGTAAACAAGCTGGACAGCAAATTGTTCAGCATCAGCTTCAAGAAGTCGCTAATTTGACTGGAGACGGAGCTGAAATGCTCGCTAATGCTGCTCGAGATTCCGGATTGAATGAACCATTCCTTACTCATGACATTGGCCTGCAGCCATATCTTCGTACTCTCCATATAGATCGGCATATCAGCCAGCAATGTGCTTACACTCTCTATAACCCGCGGTGTAATGACCGTAATTAGCAGCACAATAATGCCAAAAAACAAGGTATACACGGCTATAATACTAATAAATCGCTTCGATTTTGTCCTAGCCAACAGCCTCTTCTCCAATAGATTGACAAGTGGGCGAAGAAGGTAGGCAATAAAACAAGCGATAAAAAACGGTGTAAGCATAGACAATAGGGCTATGACTCCCTTGAGCACATAACCGATATTATCGATGAGCTTGTACACTATCACTGCAATGGTGAATAGCCCCAAGTAGCGCAGTGTTCTTCGATTCTTAAGCATGGCATCCCCCTGATTGCTAATTCGTACACGTATAACTTAGTATAGCGATTTTCTCAAGAAATGAAATAAATATGAAAAAAAGCATTCTCCCATCGACATCATTGATGAGAGAATGCTTCTTATTTCGGTCTTATTGAGTTACCTTGCTGCGGCGGAACAATACGCGGTCAAGAGAGTAGTCCGCGCCTCCGCTTACTACTAAGTACAACGACATAGCTGCAAGCGCAATATCCAATTCATAGCCGCCTACGAAGCCCATTTGCAGCTTCACCGTGAAGATAGCCATAAGCATAATGACGGTAAACGCCGCCCCAATCCATCTTGTACCCAGACCAACGATGAGCAGAAGGCCTCCAATCAATTCAACAGCCGCGACAACGTATCCCATGAATCCCGGAATACCCAGACTTTCAAAGAAGCCTGCTGTATTGTCGAGACCCCCTTGGAACTTCTCCAGGCCGTGAATGAAGAAAATAATCCCTAACGCAAGCCTGATGAACAATGTACCTAATCCTTGATTTACTGACATAATAAAACGCCTCCTATTTAACATAATATGTGTTAGTATGGTTAATTCATGAATCTTTGATTAAAACTACGCATTGTAGTGTAAAACTCTAAAAAAAATTAAGGCATAGCAGCAAAGAACAATAAACATAATGCAAGCAATACTTGCAGTGACACAATAGCCGGCGTAAACGGCAGCTTCATCGGAATATCTGTATCTGGCTCCAACAGCTGACGAATCCGGTAATTAATCGATGTATCTGCGAATGAGACATACGCAAATGGCATGCGCGGCGCCTTGCCTTGCTTCAACATCTTGAGCAGTGCGCTCCCTAAGTGTGCCGATGTTCCAAGACGTCCAATGGCGTAATGATCGGCCAGTACTTCACGGATGATGTTATACTGCTGCTTCGACCATCTCATAATCGGCATATACCACATGACCGAAGCGAGAAGAGACAGAATGAACATCCGCAATGGATCTCGGTGCATCTGATGGAAAGCCTCATGATGGACAACAGCTTCCAGCTCATCGTCATCAAGCATTTCCATTAAGCCAGTCGATACGACCACGATTGGCAACCATAGCCCCATCGTGAAGGCGATCGGGGAAGCATGCTCGACAATCATCATTCGCTGCTTGCCTTCATAGAACCGACTATTCATCTGAAGCGTCAGCTCCTGACTGCGATACGCATGCAGCTTCCAGTATGCTTTGCGAGACAGCCACATCTGCCGGATGAACAGGATCAGCACGCTAATAAGCGTACAGAACACATAGGCATCAAGCACGTACACGAACTTGGACAATCCGTAGTTCTGCATGAGCGTGGAGCACGCCTCGACGAGATTGAAGTGCAGTTCCCATCCGGCAAGCACCTTCATCGCATATAGTACCATTTGACAGAACAACACGGCTGCAATTAGAAGCATCGAACTGAAAATGAACGTAGATCGATTTTTCCACATTGTCTATTTATCCTTTTTCAATTGCTTGATTTTTTGTTCCAACTTGTCCAGCAGTCCCTCATCTACATCCTCCAAGGCATCCAACATGTGATTCACGACAAGCGGACCGAATTCATCCATCAGCTCATGCGTTAATTCCTTGGACTGTGTATCGAGGAAGGCATCCCGACACAATACTGGGCGGAATAAGGAAGAACGCCCCTCCGTACGCTTGACCAGGATTCCCTTATCCACGAGTCGGTTCATGACCGTCATGACTGTGTTGAAGTTGACGCACTTCTCTGCCTCAAGCTTCTTCTGCACGTCCTTAATCGTCATTTCAGAACCTTCCCACAGGACAGACATAACCTTGGCCTCCAGCGGCCCGAAGAACCGGTTCAATCCACTCTCGTGGAATTTGAAGTTATGAATTTTCATCGTGGAATTCCTCCCACTACAAATTGTAGTGTGATCGCAATTCGATGTCAAGTATGTCCATAATTAGGTATTGCACATTATAATATCGGCGACACCAGCCGTGCGATGGATTCTACAAATCGGTGACGGATTGACCGCTTCTGGTACGTATCCCAATTTAACGCGATAGACTCCTTCATATCCTGCTCGAACAACTTGTCGAGCTCTCCCGCTACCGCTTTGTCATAGAGGAAGGCATTAACTTCGAAGTTCAAGCTGAAGCTGCGATGATCCAGATTCGCCGTACCCACCGTAGCAGCCCATCCATCTACAACCATCGTCTTGGCATGCAGGAAGCCCTTCTCATACCAATAGCACTTGGCACCAGCACGAAGCAATTCACCCAAATATGCATTTGATGCCCATTGCACCAACTGACTGTCTCCCTTCTTCGGAATCATGATGCGCACATCAACCCCAGATTGTACGGCAACCTTTAACGCGATGAGCACACTATCATCTGGCACGAGATACGGTGTCTGTACATAGATGCGATCCTTGGCCTCAAATATTAGCTTAAGCAGCCCATTTCGTATTTGCTGCTTATCCGAATCCGGCCCGCTGGCAACAATTTGGACAGCAGTAGTCCCGGTGTGAACGGGTGCAGGGAAGTAATGCTCATTAAAGGCAAGATACTGTTCAGACGCAATGGACCAATCGAGCAGGAATTGCCCTTGAAGCCGATGAACAGCCCCTCCTTGCAGTTCAAGATGAGTATCACGCCAATGTCCAATCTTCGGATCGAGTCCGACGTACTCATCACCGATATTAAATCCGCCAACAAACCCAACCTTGCCATCCATAACCGCGATTTTTCGGTGATTGCGATAGTTGACACGCAAATTAAGATACGGGATCCGCGATGGAAAGAAGCGGTATACTTCTCCACCTGCTTCACGCAGAGCTGCAAGATCCCTATCCTTCAAGGCAGGCGATCCAATATCGTCATACAGCAGCCTTACCTCGACACCATTCGCAGCGCGCTCCATCAAAGCGTCAATGATTCTGCGACCGGTCGCATCCCCCGCAAGCTTGTAATACAGCAAATGGACATGATCTTCAGCATTCTGAATTCGCTCAACAAGCCGATCCATCATCTCATCCCCGTCCGCAATGACATTCACCTTGTTGTCCTGTGTTAAGGGAGAGTAGCTGCTTACCAAGTTCATATAAATAAGCGGTTCATAGTACTTCAAGCCATCATCCTGATATTCGAAGGCGCCCTCCTGAATTCGCCGTACTTGAGCAGCAATCTCATCTCGAACAAGACGTTCATTCCGAGGCTTGATCCGATAGACCTTCCGTCGAGCCAGATTCTGACCGAACAAAATATAGAATAAGAATCCGATGAATGGGAGCAGCAAGAGAAGCATTAACCATGCCCACGTTCCCCCTACATTGCGTCTCTCTAGAAAAATAACAATTGCCGCAAATAGTAGATTAATAATCGGTATCCATATCGCCGCCAACTCCAATAGATGTGTCCACATAGATAAGCCGCTCCTGTTTCTTAAGATGACTCCATTGTACCATGAGAGAGGTGCATGCTCAGTCATTCATGTACTTAGCGTTCAGGAGGAGATGTTCGTCCACTGCTTGGCCGAAGAACAGCAGGAGCAACATCCATGGGCACATCACTTCCGCCTCCTCTATCCGGGGAGGTAGATTCATCCGTTGTCGCAAACCTTTGTTCTTTGCATGATTCATTCTGCGGAGCATCCTCTTCTGGACGCGTCTTCGCCTGAGCGTTGGATCGGTACATATCGACTAACAGCAGGAGCAAGGGTAGGACAAGCCCGGGCAGAAGCGCATAAGTCGCCCAATGATCGAGCAGCTTGCTCAGATAGGACGAATTCGGGATGAATAAGATCGACCAACTGACCGTGATCATCCCTAGCGGAATAATGAGGAAGCGGTATTCAGCTAACTTCAAGGATTGGGCGAGACCGACCGCAGTCGCATACAGAAGCAGCGCCATTCGGAAATAGGTCGTCAAAAACCAAATGACCGCCATCACCGCCTCGATCCGCTCCAAGAAATTACCGAGGCTGATTTTTTTGGCCAGCGCATAAGTGGGATACATATGCCTCGCCGTACTCTCGGCTCCAAGGGCCAATATAGACAATAACGTTGTAATAATAAGGAACGCCCCGCCAATTATACATCCCCATAGCAAAGCATTTGCCACTTTGCCTTGGTTCTTAACTGAAGGAAGAATAAGCAGTAAGATGGCCATGTCGAGGAAAGGGAAGCAGAAGAAGGTCAATCCCCCGCGAATGACCGGCACAAATCCACGTTCGAGAACCGGCAAGAACTGTTTCACTTCAACTTGCGGCATTACAAACAAAATAAAGCAAATAAATAGAAGCAGCACCCATGGGAAAAATATTTCGGCTCCTCGCGCAAACACTTCAATTCCAAGATAGGCACCGAAAATGATGATGAACATAAAGACAATATGAGTCGCCACAGCCGGTGTCTCTGGCATAATTTGCATCGTTATGAAGTCGCCGATATCCCGCAGGGTAAGCGCCGCTGTAGTAAGTGCAAATCCGATAATGAAGCAGAGTGAAACTGCCTTGCCGAGCACCTTGCCAAGAATCAACTCACAATATTCTGCTATCGATTGCCCCGGGTATCTTCGGCATAGGGCGGAGTACAGGGGGATGACGAGCAGGCCGAGCCCTAAGGATAATAGAGCGGACAGCCACCCATCCTGCCGAGCTTCTTCCGCTAGGCTCGATGGGATAATCAAGATCGCACTTCCGATAATAAATAGTGCCGTCAAGATTGTCAGCTGACGAATACTTATGATGGATTGATCCTTCATCCGCCCTATCACCTCCCTTGATGCAGTATCTCACTAGCTAGCTTGTCGTTTTTTACTACAGAAATTCCCTCAAAGGCTTAAACATCATCATTATCCAATCCATAGGATTCGGTATCTTCATTTTCATCCCGAGGGTTATACCAAACCCAGCAGCGATGAGCAGCATGATCAACAGCATCCAGCGTTCCTTGGATAATTGCTGCCGCTTCATACGAGAGGATTCAGACAGGAAGGTGATCGCCGCAATTACAATTGAGCCAATACTTATCCACATCCCCCTTAATCCTTTACGTCACGTAAGAATGAGTTGCCAATTGTCCCTGTCCGTACGATTTTCAGATCCACTTGAATGTGGACAGGTAGCTCCTTGAACAGTTCAGCCCACCGTTCCTTATGCTGATTCCAGTAGCCCGGATATGCCCGGTGGACAGCTTCTCCAAATCCGAATATATCTGCACTTACTGCCTGCGCTCGCTGCAGTGATTTGGTTGATTGGTTAATCATCACTTGTTCTGCCGCCTTCTCCAATTGATCAAGAGTAGACTGCTTGCTTGTATCGATATTGCATTCAACATCTGCAACATTAGCCTCTGTTCGTATGATGACATTGATTTCTGGTCTATTATTTACAACCTTCGCCTTCACCTTGGTCTTGGAGCGCATGACCTCCACCCCCGCCTTCCCCCCAGACTTGCAAGGAACTTGAACGTAGGTGTTCTGCAAATTATCCGTCAAGTTGCTGTATCCCTTGCTCTCCGCCTCATTCATCCACCCCACGAGTCTGTCTCCCTTGAAGATGGCTATGCCTGAATACTTTAATAGCGCCTGGGTCTCGATTAGCTCCACGTTCTCCTTCTTCTGCCCTGCCTCACTATCCCCTTGAATCAATATGCCTGTCAGCACTGCGTCCTTTCCGTAACTCGTTAAATTGGTTATCAAATCATCTAACCGAACACCCACTGTCGGTGCCCACGTCTTATCCGATACCTCTAGTGACTTATACATTTTATTGGCAGGTATTTTATCTAGTGGTGTATAGAAATTCAATATGTCTCTCGCCG
>NZ_JMDX01000013.1:0-47310 GCF_000935845.1 Paenibacillus sp. E194 | reverse complement strand
GACATCGAAGAACCGGGTCGGATGGCGGATGTTATCGCCAGCCACTTGTCCATCAAGCTCAAAGATAAACAGGCGCTTCTGGAGACGGTGGATAGCAAAGCCCGTCTGCATAAGCTGCTTGAGCTGCTCAATAATGAGAGCGAAGTGCTGGAGATGGAGAAGAAGATTGGCCAGCGCGTGAAGAAGCAGATGGAGAAGACACAGAAGGAATACTATTTGCGTGAGCAAATGAAGGCGATCCAGAAGGAATTGGGAGATAAAGAAGGCCGCGCGGGCGAGGCCGAGGAGCTGCGTGCCCAATTGAAGGAGCTCGAGGCTCCGGATAAAGTCCTTGAGAAGATTGGCAAAGAAATCGATCGATTGGAGAAGATGCCGGCTTCTTCCGCAGAAGGATCGGTGATTCGAAACTATATCGATTGGCTGCTTCAGATTCCGTGGGCGCAGTTCTCGGAGGATGATCTGGATCTGAGCAAGGCAGAATCCATTCTGGAGGCCGATCATTATGGACTTGAGAAGCCGAAGGAACGTGTCCTTGAATATTTGGCTGTACAGCAGCTAGTCAAAGAAATGAAAGGGCCGATTCTATGCCTTGTTGGACCACCGGGTGTCGGAAAAACGTCGCTTGCAAGGTCAATTGCGAAGTCGCTTGGACGGAAATTTGTTCGTATCTCGTTAGGTGGGGTGCGTGACGAGGCGGAGATTCGCGGTCATCGTCGTACCTATGTAGGTGCGATGCCAGGACGTATTGTTCAGGCACTCAAAAATGCGGGCACGATGAACCCAGTAATGCTGCTTGATGAAATTGACAAGATGGCATCTGACTTCCGTGGGGATCCGGCATCGGCACTGCTGGAGGTATTGGATCCAGAACAGAACAATGCATTCAGTGATCATTTCGTCGAGCTCCCGGTCGATCTGTCCAAGGTTCTGTTCGTGACAACTGCCAATGCGGTTCACAACATACCGCGTCCGCTGCTGGATCGGATGGAACTGCTGTCCTTGTCTGGATATACGGAGCTTGAGAAGCTGGAAATCGCGAACAGACATCTGCTTCCGAAGCAGAAGGAAGCCCATGGATTGCGGGCGAATCAACTGACGGTTCAAGACGACTGCCTTCTGAGAGTGATTCGTGAATATACACGTGAAGCGGGGGTTCGTCAACTGGAACAGCAATTGGCTGCGCTATGCCGCAAGGCTGCAAAGCGAATTGTATCGGAACAGGTGGAAGACATACAGATTCACGCCCAGCAATTATCCGAATATTTAGGTGTAGCTCGATATCGCTATGGTCTGGCAGAACAAGATGACCAGATCGGAACGGTGACAGGACTTGCGTGGACGGAAGCGGGAGGGGATACGCTTAATATTGAGGTTACCGTTGTTCCTGGTTCCGGCAAGCTGCAATTGACAGGCAAGCTTGGCGATGTCATGAAGGAGTCCGCACAGGCTGCATTTAGCTACATCCGCTCGAAGGCGGCGCAGTGGGGATTGGAGCCCGACTTCCATGAGAAGCTGGATATTCATGTCCATGTCCCGGAAGGAGCGATTCCGAAGGATGGCCCCTCCGCCGGAATAACAATTGCGACGGCACTTGTATCGGCGTTCACCAATCGGTTTGTATCCAAGGATGTTGCAATGACCGGTGAGATTACATTGCGCGGGCGAGTTCTCCCGATCGGTGGATTGAAAGAGAAGTCGCTGGCTGCGCTTCGTGCAGGAATCAAGACGGTTCTGTTCCCGCATGACAATGAACGCGATCTAGCGGATATCCCGGATACGGTACGGCGGGAGCTGACCTTTATACCAGTAGCTCATATGGATGAAGTGCTGCAGCATGCCTTGCTGGAGGCGACTTCATCATAATGGTATAGCAACAAGACGGATGCGCGTGCAGCGCATCCGTTTTTCTTTTTTTTGTGAAATGACGGGAATCGTGTACAATTGTACAATAGACAGAACAGAATGTAAGGTGAGGATAATCGCGTATGAAAATAACAAATGCTGAATTTATTATTAGTGCTGTTGGATCTGCACAGTATCCAGATGACGGGTTCCCGGAGATTGGTCTGGCAGGTCGATCGAATGTAGGGAAGTCATCGTTAATCAATCGTATGATTATGCGCAAGAACTTGGCGCGTACAAGCTCGCAGCCGGGTAAGACACAGCAGTTGAACTACTATCGCATTAATGACAATATGTATTTCGTGGACGTGCCGGGATACGGGTATGCAAAGGTATCAAAGACGCAGCGCGCTGCGTGGGGACGCATGATTGAAGCGTACTTCCAAGAGCGTGAGACACTTCGCCTTGTGCTGCTGGTTGTTGATTTGCGCCATGCGCCTACAGCAGACGATTGCATGATGCATGACTGGCTTACGCATTATGGCGTCCCGGTATGTGTAGTTGCGACGAAGGCTGATAAAATATCGAGAAACCATCTTCCGAAACATGTGAAGCAAGTCCGTACCACGCTCGGGTTGTCATCGGATGCTCCGTTTGTCATGTTCTCCGCTGAGACGGGACAAGGACGAGAAGAGTTATGGGACATTATTAATCAGCATGCAGACGTTAATTCGTAAGCATGTTGGATAAAAAGCGGGGTAGTTCCGGCCTCAGTCCGTTTTTTTGCGAAATGCACCATAAAATGGCGGCTCATGAACAGGAATTCATATTCTCCCTGTAGTATAATAAACATGTATAAATATTATATGTTGAATACAGGTAAGGAGAGTTTTTATGGCTCGGCGGTTAGCCACAGAGTATGTGAAAGCCAGTTTACAGTTGACGGAAGCTCAATTGACCCGATTTGTGCAATCGCTCGCGAAGCAATCTATTGTGGGGCGGGTGAAGGTATTAGAAAACGGTAATCAAGAGGTGGTTCTTGAGGACGGCCAGGGTGATGAGATCATATTCCTGTTCGAGAAACAAGGCAATCGGTATGTCTGTGTAACGTCTTGCCGCTTGGTTCATCCGAAATTGACACAAGTGATGCATAAGCTTGTGGCGACATTCCGTGGCGAAGCGGTAGTCAATCGGATTTTTGCGGGATTTACAATCACTTATTATTACGCAGATGGGGCTGTTCGCAAGATTGTAGAGCAGAAGGAAGAGCCTCGCGTTATTTTCGAACATAAGGATACGGTGCAGGACTTGCATCACATGTATCGTAACGAACATGTGGAAATACGAATTGCGAGTATTAAGGAGCGCATCAACAATTTGCTTGATAAGCGCAATCGAAGCCTGTCAGCAGATGAGGTTCAAGCTGTAGATCAGCAGCTAGCAGCATTGGCAAAGCAATTGTTCATCTTGGAAGCCTGAGCGGCACTTGAATATGAAAGAACTTAAGGCATATGCCTTAAGTTCTTTTTTTGCTCTGCGGCGAGAATATTGGGCGGGCGTACTAGACACCTATTAGAGGCTTTCGCCATATAGTAGACAGGGAATTTGAAATAGTCAGGGGAAAAGTGGATAAAAAAGTGTTGCATTTATGTGAGTAAGATGTTATTTTTAATCTCGTTGAAAACAATATAGGAACCAGGATTCACTCAGGACATTGCATGTTGCGAGAGATTTTTCCCTCGGGAAGTGAATGACGTAGGTCCTAGCGGATGAAATTATTTTTTCAAACATTTTATTCCTAGGAAGGGGGAACCGGAAGATGGAATACTCAACTTTCGGAAGACATGTTGCTGTTGACACGTGGGGAGTCGACTTCGATTTGCTGAACAATGCTCAATTGCTTGAAGCACAACTGGTAGAAGCCGCTGAAGCGTGTGGTGCAACGGTCTTGTCTGTTCAATCTAAACAGTTTGACCCACAAGGGGCAACAGTTCTAGTTATGTTGTCAGAAAGTCATCTTTCAATCCACACTTATCCTGAACGTGGATTTGCAGCAATCGATTGTTACACTTGCGGAGAAACAGTAGACCCGCAGCTAGCCATTGATTACCTGGTCTCTGTGTTGAAACCGGAGAAAACGTACGCGAAGAAGCTTATTCGCGGATTAGGCGAATTGCAAGTGGTTACTCCGGATATGAAAGTATCCGAATTGGTATAAACGACAATAAAGTCCCGCTCATCCTCGTGCTTGGCACAGGGTGAGGCGGGCTTTTTTTTATTCTCCTACAGAGACAACCTCATAGCTCGGTTATTTGTCCACTTGTTGCTCCATAAGCTATATACATAATCATATATAGTAGGAGAATGCTGATGAGACCTAGACGATTTCGAGGCGGTATCGTATGGATGGTTGTGTTGTTCATGCTGCTAATATGGCCTTCCATTCAAGTGTACAACTTATTGTCACCGAAGGCAGAAGCGTCCGACCCGCTTAAAATGCTGTACGAAGTAGCTCAATTTCAAACGAACCTGTTAAAAGGATCATTGCAGGAAGCAGCGCGGTATGACTCGACAGAACCGCTTCAAAAATTGAAGCTTGTTGCTTATTCAGCTGCATTTGCACATGAAAGACTGGTTCGTGCGGTTGGGAAGAAGCAGCTGCCAGAGCTGCCAAGCCTGAATAAGGTTGTAGAAACCATCACATTGATGCAGATAAATGGTGATCGCCCATTAACGGACAGTGAAAAAGAGATGATCAGCATGAGCGCCGAGGCAATGACCCGACTCTATGACAGCTATGCGCTCATCTATAACAGCAGCGGGGGATGGGTCGCCTCGAAGCGTGAAGAACTGGTTAGCGCTGACAAGGATTTGAAGGGAGTGCTGGATTCTTATTTTACACCGAAGTAAGCTGGCAAAAAGTGCATAAAAAAGAATGACATTGGCTCGTAGCGATGATAGTATAAGGTTCAGTTAGCCCGTACAAACTAAAATTTGACATGCATTTCATAATATTTTCAAATTACGAACGAATGTTCTTGTCGATCTATGTTATAATGATTATCATCTGAGAATGTACTAAATTTTGAAAAGCAGGTGAAATGAATGCACATCATCGTCGTCGGCATGAACTATCGTACGGCGCCCGTAGAAATTCGGGAGAAGTTTGCGGTGCCCGAAAGTGATTGGCAAGAGGCGCTGAGACAATTGAGACAGACGAAGAGCGTGCTCGAATGCGTGATGGTGTCGACATGCAATCGCACAGAGCTGTATGTGGTTGTCGACAGATTGCACATGTGCGGTCACTTCATCCGCAGCTTTATGGAGACGTGGTTCGGCATTTCTAGACAGCAATTTACACCGTACCTCTATATATATGAAGATGATCAGGCCGTCGAGCATTTGTTCCGGGTCAGCTGCGGCTTGGATTCCATGGTCATCGGCGAAACGCAAATTTTAGGCCAAATCCGCAATTCCTTCTTGTTCGCGCAAAATGAAGGGGTAACCGGGACGTGGCTGAATACAGTATTTAAGCAGGCAATAACACTCGCGAAGAGAGCGCATGCCGAAACAAGCATTAACGAAAATGCGGTATCGGTCAGCTATGCCGCAGTGGAACTTGGCAAGCGAATCTTCGGATCGTTCCAAGGAAAGAAGGTGCTCATACTAGGCGCAGGCAAAATGAGCGAGCTGACTGTGAAGCACTTATATGCCAATGGGGCTGCGGAGGTAATGGTAGCGAACCGTACCCTATCTCGCGCGGAAGAGCTGGCGAAGCAGTTTGACGGCCGTGCAGGTACGCTTGATGAGGCCGAACAGATGCTGGTTGAGGCTGATATTGTGATTAGCTCAACGGGTTCGAAGGAATATGTACTGACAGCAGATGATGTGAAGCGGGCGATGAGCAGACGCAAATCTAGGTCGCTGTTCTTTATTGACATTGCCGTGCCGCGTGACTTGGATCCGGCGATTAGTGACGTGTCGAATGTATTTTTATATGATATCGATGATCTGCAAGGTATTGTGGAGAGCAATCTGGCACGTCGCCGCAAGGAAGCGGCGAAGATTGAAGCTTTCATCGCAGATGAACTCGAGGAGCACCGTCATTGGCTCAAAATGTTGGGTGTAACTCCGATGATACGGTCTTTGCAGTCCAAAGCAGAACGTATCCACCAGGATACGCTGCAAAGCTTGTTCAATAAACTTCCTGAGCTGTCTGAACGGGAAGAAAAATTGATACGCCGTCTGACGAAGAGCATGCTGAACCAAATGATGCACGACCCAATTAATCAAATTAAAGAGCTCGCCGCTGAGAAAAATGGGGACGAGGCATTGCGGTTATTTTCGCAAATTTTCGCACTGGAGCAGCCGGAAACGGGTGGCAAGGAGGAGCGAGGCAAGGAACAGCCCTCATCCCAAGTCGCCGTGAATCGAAATGCGGAACCCGAGCGGGGGAAGTCTGTGCTGTCTTGGGCAGCCGTCACATGGTAGAGGAAGAACAGGAGGCGGCAGGCATCGATGGTTACGAATAGTTGGATTTACGATGCGATTATCTACACATACGCCCTGAGCCTTCTGTTTTATTTTTCCGATGTGGTAGGAGTCAATCGGAAAGCGAAGCGGATGGGCGCAGGGCTTCTTACTTTTGTATGGGTACTTCAGACGATCTTCTTGATTGTGAGAATGGTGAGACATCAGGATGTGCCCGTTTTTAGTAGTTTTGAATTTATGTTTTTATTTTCATGGTTCCTCGTGACCGTATCCATTGTCATTAGCAGGTTCTTTCATATCGAATTTATCGTTTTTTTCGTCAATCTTATTGGGTTTGCCTTATTGCTCGTGAATATGCTTAACGACCCGACAATGCCTGCATCGATGAAGGAATGGGAGATGATGCGCAATTTGCTCTCTTTCCATATCTCGCTTGTAGCCTTTGGTTTCGCGGCCCTGACGATTAGTGCCGTATTCGCGGGCATGTATGTATTTCTTCATCATAAGCTGAAGGCCAAGCAATGGTCTGACGCAGTGCGGCGATTGCCTAGTCTTGAACGAATTGAACGATTTTCGTTTCTGGCTGTCGTAATCGGCATTCCGATGATTTTACTGTCGCTTGCCGTAGCAGTTGGAGCTATTCTGCTCGACAATCGTACAGAACTGCTGATTGATTTTAAAATATGGTTTACATTAGTGGCGCTGCTATTATATGGATCTTATATTGTGAAACGCTCGCGTAATGATTCAACAGGATTTCGACTTTCTTTGTTGAATTTAGGATGTTATGCGGTAATGATGCTCAATTTCGCATTAAATTCATTGTCGACATTTCATCGCTGGATTGGAGTGTAGCGAATGGGAGATTCCCCTCTGTATCCGATTATGCTGAAGCTCGTTGGCAAGCCATGTACGGTGATTGGCGGTGGCAAGGTAGCTGCGCGCAAGGTTCGTCATTTGCTGGCGAGTGGTGCTGAAGTGAAAGTGGTCAGTCCCGTATTAACTGCAGAGCTTTGGCACTTTGTCCATGAAGGTAGCATTGTTCATATCGCAAGAGAGTATGAAGAGGGGGACGCCATTGGAGCGCTGCTTGTGTTTGCTGCGACAGATCACTGTGAAGTGAATGAACGAGTAGCAGCGGAAGCAAGGCGCTGTGGGGCGCTTATCAATATTGCTCATAGTCCGGAACAGAGTGACTTCGCCAATCCTGGGACGGTGCAGCACGGAGATGTTCATCTTGCTGTATCGACTGGCGGCGCTAGTCCAACCTTGACGAGAAGTATATTAGCCAAGCTGTCCAAGTTAATGGACGATGAGTTGGCGCAAGTAGCGGAGATGCTGCTGCACGCACGCAAGGCTTCGCATGATGTGCTGCCAGACACGGTAGATCGCCAGCGAGCAATGCGGCACTATGCAGAAGAGTGCTGGCGAGCCTATGAATGTAATGTCACACTTCCCAAATGGGAGGACTGGGTCATGGCGTGGCTCGCTCAATATCAATAAATGAATGAATAATTTAGGCAAACAGGAGGGGCAACTAGATGCGTACTATCATTGTTGGGACAAGGCAAAGCGCCTTGGCATTGACGCAGACCGGGCATGTAATTGTGGCGTTGGAGACCATTTGCAAAGAGAACAACCTTCCGTTCCGATTCGAAATTAAGAAGATCGTAACGAAAGGGGACCGCATCCTGGACGTCACCTTGTCCAAGGTAGGCGGCAAAGGGTTGTTCGTGAAGGAGATTGAACAAGCGTTAATGGATAAGGAAGTGGATCTCGCGGTTCATAGCATGAAGGACATGCCTTGGGAACTTCAGGATGGACTGACGGTTGGCGCTGTGCCCACGCGGGAAGATCCAAGAGATTGCTTGATTATGAACTCTGGCACCTCTATTGAGGATTTGCCTATAGGTGCGAAGGTAGGTACGAGCAGCTTGCGCAGAGCTTGTCAATTGCAGGCGCATAGACCGGATTTGCAGATCGAGCCATTGCGCGGCAATATTGATACACGGTTGAAGAAGCTAGAGACGGAAGGATTCGATGCAATCGTTCTTGCTGCAGCAGGACTTCATCGGATGGGATGGCAGGATCGTATCACATCCTATTTGCCGACAGAACTGTGTCTCCCAGCGGTAGGGCAAGGGGCATTGGGGATTGAATGCCGTGCAGATGATGAGGAAGTACTGTCGCTGCTTGCGCGTTATCACGATGTAGATACCGCTCGTACCGTTCAGGCGGAGCGGGCTTTTTTAGGCCGCTTGAATGGCGGTTGCCAAGTGCCGATCGGAGCGTATGCAGAGCTTCATAAAGCAGATGACACGATACGCTTGACTGGTCTTGTCGGATCGGCGGAAGAGAATACGATTTTGAGTGACACAATGGAAGGTGGACAACCAGAGGAGCTTGGCATTGCAGTTGCAGAGCGGCTGCTGGATCGAGGGGCGGAACAAATGCTATCCCAATTAAGGGGCTGATATGAATGGAGCGGCATTCCTCTGAAAAAGGTATTGTCTATCTGGTAGGCGCTGGGCCAGGTGACGTAGGGTTGATAACGGTCAAAGGCTTGAATTGTTTGCAGGATGCGGATGTTGTTGTCTATGATCGTCTCTCTAGCCCTCAATTGCTCAGATATATGAAGCAGGGAGCTCGTAAGATCTATGTGGGCAAGCTGCCTGATCGACATGCGATGAAGCAGTCGGATATTAACCAACTGCTTGCTGATCTAGCACAGGAAGGAAACAAGGTCGTTCGCTTAAAGGGGGGCGATCCTTGTGTGTTCGGAAGAGTGGGAGAAGAAGTGGCTGTCCTGAAGCAACATGGAGTTCCGTATGAGATCGTTCCAGGGGTCACCTCTGCTGTTGCGGTGCCTGCATATGCAGGCATACCTGTGACTCACAGGGACTATGCATCTTCCTTTTGTGTAGTGACTGGTCATGAGAACCCGGACAAGTTGGATGAGTTCATCGAGTGGGAGCAGATGACCCAAACTGCTGGAACTTTGCTGTTCCTTATGGGTATCGGCAAGCTGCGTGTAATAGCCGAACGATTGATGAGTCAAGGGCGGGCAGCGGATACGCCTGTAGCATTAGTGCGCTGGGGAACAAGGGCGGAGCAGCGCACGCTCGTAGGAACACTAGCGACGATCGCGGATGAAGCAGAGCGTGCTCGCTTCGAGTCGCCGGCAGTCATTGTCGTGGGGGATGTTGTGAAACTGCGAGAACAGCTAGCTTGGGCAGAGGAGCGCCCGCTGTTCGGTAAGAGAGTGCTTGTCACGAGGAGCCGTTCGCAGGCTAGTGAGCTTGTTAAGCCCATTGAACAGCTTGGAGGGGAGACGTATGAATATCCCGTCATTGAGATGCGGGCGCCTGTCTCTCTTGGGAAACAGCAAGCGATTCAACAAGCTTTTATCCATGCACAGCAATATCAATGGCTAGTTCTGACGAGTGTGAATGGCGTCAAGTATTGGTTCCAACACTTGCAGGAGCAAGAGCAGGATATTCGCCAATGGGCGAATGTACGAATCGTAACGGTAGGCCCCAAGACTGCTGAAGCGCTTCGCGAATATGGAGTGCAGCCAGATGTATCTGCTGCTCAGTATAGCCAAGAAGGGGTATGGGATGCCCTTCGTCCATTAATCTCACCAGAAGAGCGCGTGCTCCTTGCGCGCGGTGATCTGGCGCGCCCTTGGCTGAAGGAGATGCTGCAGCAACATGGCCTTCTTGTGGATGAGGTCGATTTGTACGAGACCGTGCTGCCGGAGTACGATGATCCTTATTTAGTGGAATTGCTGGAAGAGAAGGCGATTCATCTGATTACGTTTACAAGTTCCTCGACCGTTACGAACCTGATTACCGCACTCGAACGCATGGGGGTTTCTGACCCTGTAGCGAAGCTGAGCGGCGCTCAAGTGGTGTGCATCGGGGAGATTACGGCGCGCACGGCGCGTGATGCAGGCTTGCAGGTTGCTGCAGTCGCAGAACGATCTACCATTAGCAGTATGGTGGACGAAATGTGCAGACTAAGCAGTGCTGACAAGGCGCATATACACATTCAAGGAGGTTGCTAACATGGTATTTCCAACTACAAGATTACGCCGCCTACGGAAGACGGCAGCTCTCCGCAATATGGTTCGCGAGACAGTATTGACAGTCAATGACTTGATTATGCCTATATTTGTGACGCATGGTACGGGGATTAAGGAAGAGATTAGCTCCATGCCGGGAGTTTATCATTTCTCCCTTGACCGCATGGATGAAGAAATAGATGAAATTGTGGAATTGGGTATACCAGCTATTGTGTTGTTTGGTGTCCCAGCTTCGAAGGATGCTGTCGGAAGCTCTGCATTCGCCTCGGATGGAATCGTGCAACAAGCAACAAGACGAATTAAGGCGGCTCATCCTGACCTGCTTATTATTGCGGATACATGTCTATGCCAATATACCGATCATGGGCATTGTGGAATGATTCATGTGCATGAAGTGAATGGATGCGAGGTAGGCGAGATCGATAATGACGAGTCCCTCGAGTACTTAGTGCGTACGTCGGTGTCACAAGCAGAAGCGGGTGCTGATATTATAGCGCCATCTAATATGATGGATGGATTCGTGCATGCGATTCGTGCAGGTCTTGATGAGGCGGGTTATCATGATGTGCCAATCATGTCCTATTCGGTGAAGTATGCATCGGCATTCTATGGTCCATTCCGAGATGCGGCTCATTCCGCGCCTCAATTCGGTGATCGCAAGACCTATCAGATGGATCCTGCCAATGTGCGCGAAGCAATTCGTGAAGCAGAAGAGGATGTTCTGGAAGGCGCGGACATGCTTATGGTGAAACCAGCCATGGCGTACATGGATGTTATCCGTGTGATGAAGGATCAATTCGATTTGCCGCTAGTGGCTTACAATGTGAGCGGAGAGTATTCCATGGTGAAGGCAGCGAGCAAGCTCGGATGGGTTGATGAACGTGCTATTGTGAGCGAACTGCTGCTTGGTCTGAAGCGCGCGGGAACAGATATGATTATTACGTATCATGCAAAGGATGCCGCACGTTGGCTGTCTGAACGAGCGTAAGAATTGTTGCAGTGGGGGCTTGAACAAGGAGAAGCGGCTTCCGTATAAATAGCAAACTCCCCGTGGCAAAGTTCATTGAATATGCCGACGGGGAGCTTTCTACCCGTTGTATGAAGCTAGCTAACGTAAGGACTCTGGAACAGACGGGATACGTCCAGCGTGTATTCGGTCGGCTGCAGCGTCAAGATACGCTGATGCTCGAGATCACGAATCACTTGTTCTAATACGTTCCGATGCACACCAGCAAGACCTGACATGGCATCAGCATCGAAGGCAGTGCGGATGTAGATTTTATCTCCGCGGCGCTCGCCTTGCTGCTGAGCGATGCGAACGATGTTCTTTACGATGCGGCTTGGTGCATCTAAAAACGTTAAGTCATAGACATATCCGTTCGTCGAGCGCAATCGCCCGCATAGTTGAATCATAACCTGCTTCGCAATATCGTAGTGGGCGCGCAGCAGTAAGTGGAAGCTCTCGGATGTGACGGTAAAGAGAACCGTATCCTCTAGTGTCTCTGCCGTTGCAGAACGCGGCTTGCCATCAATAAGTGCGAGCTCGCCGAAGTTGTCGCCGCTCTGAAAGACAGAGAGGATCTTCTGCTGGCCTTTCTTGTTGGATGTGTATACTTTGACGGCACCGCGTAATACGATGCAGAATGTGTGCCCTGGATCTCCCTGCTGGAACAATATCGTATGTGGGGCATACTCCCGACGGGACGTGATGGAAGATACGATTTCCAGTTGTTCATCTGTCAAGTCAGAGAATAATGGGACGCGTTTGAGCAATTCAATCATGACTTTCCCCTCTTTGCCAAGCCGATTTTTTTATTAGTGTAACATAGAACAGAGGAATAAATAAGAAGGAGCAACCAACATGTCTGAAAAAAAATCTGGCCGTGTAGATACACGTTCGCAGGCAGCATTCGCAGAAGCAAAGAAATACATACCTGGCGGTGTGAACAGCCCTGTACGCGCATTCAAATCTGTCGGTCTGACACCTGCTTATATTGAACGGGCGGAAGGTTCCCGGCTGTATGATATCGATGGCAATGTATTCGTCGATTATGTATGCTCATGGGGGCCGCTAATTATGGGCCATGCGCATCCAGAAGTCGTGCGTGCGATCCAAGAGACGGCAGCGAAGGGGACAAGCTTCGGTGCGCCTACGGAGATCGAGACGGCTATGGCGAAATTGGTATGTGAGCGCGTACCATCCGTAGACATCGTTCGTATGGTGAATTCCGGAACGGAAGCGACGATGAGTGCGATCCGATTAGCGCGCGGTATTACGAAACGGAGTAAGATTGTGAAATTCGAGGGGTCCTACCATGGTCATGGAGACAGTCTGCTCATCAAAGCTGGTTCGGGTGTAGCGACATTGGGGCTACCAGATAGCCCGGGAGTGCCTGAAGGAGTTGCCAGCAATACGATTGCGGTTCCTTATAATGATCTGGAAGCAGTGAAGTTGGCCTTTGATCGATATGGCGAAGATATTGCCTGTGTTATTGTAGAGCCAGTTGCAGGCAATATGGGGGTTGTGCCGCCTCAGGAAGGGTTCTTGGAAGGTCTGCGGCATTTGACGGAGCAATATGGAAGTCTGCTTATTTTCGATGAGGTTATGACAGGATTCCGTGTGGGCTACAGCTGTGCGCAAGGCTTGTTTGGCGTCACACCGGACTTGACTTGCTTCGGCAAGGTTATCGGCGGTGGACTGCCAGTAGGTGCATATGGAGGCAAACGCGAGTACATGGAGCAAATTGCACCGAGTGGCCCGATCTATCAAGCAGGTACGCTTAGCGGTAACCCGCTGGCGATGGCTGCTGGTTACACGACATTGTCTTTGCTTACGCCGGAGGTGTATGCAGAACTGGATCGTATGGGTGCCAAGCTCGAGGCAGGCTTTATCCGCAATGCGCAAGAACTGGGAGTGCCGTGTACAATCAACCGTGTTGGCTCTATGGTCTGCCCGTTCTTTACGAATGAGCCAGTAACGAATTTTGATACGGCTCGCACGTCCAATCAAGAGATGTTCCGTACGTACTTTAAGTATCTACTCGATGAAGGTGTTAATGTAGCGCCTTCGCAATTCGAAGGGATGTTTGTGTCGGCGGCTCATACCGATGAGGATATTGAATTTACGATTCAAGCTAATTATGCTGCACTAAAGAAATCAATCTAAGTGCAAGCAGGATTGTATACAGGATGGTCACCCTGTACACATAAATAGGACGAACATGAGCCCGGCGATTCCACGTTAGAAGTGGAGTGCCGGGCTTTGAAATGGATAGAAACGGAGGAGGTGCGTTATGACACGATATTGGAGACGACAAGGAGAATGGATAGAATTCATGCCTGGCAAAGCAGCGCTTCAAGATGAACAATCTTCACTGGCGTGGCTGATTAGCGAGCTGCGTTTGCCGAAGAATTTCGTTCATAGAATGAATCATGCGGGAGATATTCGCACTACAGGAGATAGGCTGCGTGTGAAATGGTTTGTTGCTGAATCGGATGCTTATGAGCCCGCTGACGCACCTGCCGAGGTGTTATATGAAGATGATGCTTGTCTGGTTGTATATAAGCCTGCAGGTATGGCGGTTCATCCAACGACACCCGAGCAGGATAAGAGGCGGGACAGTCTTGCCCATGCAGTGGCATGCCACTATCTATGGACAGGGCAGGCTTCCAAGGTGCTGCATATACATCGCTTAGATGTTGATACAACTGGGCCGGTGCTGTATGCGAAGCAGCCGTGTACACAAGTGATTCTAGATGAGATGATGCGTGAGAAGAAGATTGAGCGAATCTATCATGCGATTGTTCAGGGAACGCTGACGCCGGCTTCTGGAACGATAGATACGCCAATAGGGAAGGATCGTCATCATCGCGGCAAATATCGGGTAAGCGATAGCGGCGTACCTGCAATTACCCACTATGAAACACTGCAGCCAGGCTCAGAATTGTCCCTGGTGCGCCTAACGCTGGAGACGGGGCGGACACATCAAATTCGGGTGCATATGAGTGCGAAGGGGCATCCGCTCGCAGGAGATACGCAGTATGGGGGCGATGGCAGGTTCATTAGCAGACAAGCGCTTCATGGGGAGAGTTTGCGCTTCTTCCATCCGCTGTCAGGAGAACAGATTGTTGTAGACGCCCCGTGGCCTGAGGACATGTTGCGCTTGCGGCAAAAAATATAGTCATGCTCCTCTCTTTCCTCCCATATAGATGAAGTAGTGATACGAGTCTGACTTTGCGACTGTAGCTTAACATCGTTGCCATATCGCATGTACGCTGGTCACAAGGGAAGATGGCATATGAACTGCGGGAGGAGGAGCGGTCTGTGAACGAAGAATCATATGGATTGCGCTTTGATATTTATGAACGTGTGCACTTGTCCGACGAAGTGGTCGGCATTGATCAATTGGAAGAAGTGGAGTTGACACCGCACATTCAGGTCATTCCTGCTGGTGACCAGGTGACAGTGCGTGGCAGCTTGCTGCTGGCTGGGGCATATGTAGGTGCTGATGAACTGCGTAGCAGTCATTCGCTTGAGCATTGGATCCCTGTTGAAATCACACTCCCCTTAAATCGGGTGCGCAGCTTGGATGATATTTCAGTCGATATTGAGCACTTCGATGTAGACCTTTTATCAACACGTACATTAAATATTACAGGAATTTTATCGCTGCGCGGCATCTCAATGGAAAGTATAGAGCCTACGGCTTGGGAGCCGGAGCAATTTACAGTTGTACATCAAACGGAGCTCGAGCACGATGCGGAAGAGCCAGCGTGGCTGCGTGACTACGGTACTTATACACCGGCGTTCACGAAATCAGCAGAGCATGTGACTGAAGAAGTTGCAACTGAATCGGAAGTTGCGACTGAATCGAAAGTAGAAACAGAAGCTGATTATAGAGATTCCAGTCCTGTTAGGGCTTCAGAGGAACAGGAGCAAGAAGAACAAACAGAAGAACAGGCAGAGGACCAGATGGAGGAGCAGGCAGAAGAAGAGTTGGAAGAGCACTTCGATCGAGCTGCTGAAGACGTGGAGATTCGCGAAGTCGAAGGGGAAAGGCTGCTGCCTGCACAAACCGATCATGATGCATTCGATGGAGATTCTCCCCAATCTGAACGTATTCCGCTTACATGGAGTGGTTCTCAGTGGGCCAGAGAGACGCGAGATGAGGAAGATCGATTAGAGGTTCAGAGTGCCGAGGGGCAAAGCGAAGCAGGGCGAGCGTCGGGCAGAGCATCGGGCAGAGCAAGTGCTGCTACGGATAGAGCAGAACACGAGCCAGAAGCGAAAATGACTCAGTTGGAGTCTCATTCACCGAGCCTCTCGAATGAGGCGAATATGAATGAGCCTGTTGCGAGAAAGGAAAGCGTGCAATCCATCGAAGTAGATGCAGCTGTTCAATCAGAGGGTGGAGGTGAATCGTTCGCCTCGAATCATGAAGAGGAGCGGGACGATATTGAAGCAGCCGCTTCATTGAATGAGCCGGAGGATGTTCCAGCAGCTGCCAAGCAGGAGATGAAGGTTGCGATCGGCAAGTCGAAAGCGAGTGAGCCGGAAGCAGCGGAACCAGTTGGATTCAGTTCGTTGCTGCAGAAGAAGCGGGAGTCTCAAGAACTGGAACGCATCCAGAAGGAAGAAGAGGCAGCGCAGCTAGCAGCAATGAATGAGGAGACAACTGGTGAGGAAGTAAAGTGGCAGTCGTTATTCCTGCAGCGTATTGATGATGAGCGGGCTTTCAAGAAGGTGCGCTTGTGTATTGTGCAGCGTTCTGAAACACTCGATACAATTGCTGATCGCTATTGCATGAATTCGAGAGAAATTGCGCTCTACAACCGCTTAGCGGAATCGGATATATCCGAAGGGCAAGTTCTGTATATTCCTACCTCGTAACAATATCTCCACTTCCTATTAGATAGGCAAGAAACCCGTATGGCTCAATGAGCGACGGGTTTCTTTGTGTCTGCATGCAGCTGTACAAGCTTCAATATACATCCCACAAAAATCCAATGAAGATGAGGAATAATACAAATAGCAAAAATACGTCAAATGCTGTTGGCAGAAGCAACGTGCGAACAAATTGCAAGCAAATGATGGGGAAAAGAACCCCTTTAATGGAACCTCGAACACGACACCACCACCGTTCCATGTAAAACACCTCCTATAGTACATGTTATGAAAAATGAAAAACAGGATATGACTAATAGGGAAAGCATTTGTCAGTATCCTTTTGTGCTTCGTCTATTGACTCGCTCGGTATGCGAAGGTACAATATATCGTAAATGTTATTGTTTATTTTTATAAAGATCTGATTGAAAGACTATGAACAGGAGTAGTAAGCGATTGGCCCCTTACAGAGAGC
Source organism: Paenibacillus sp. E194 (assembly GCF_000935845.1). Classification (NCBI taxonomy): domain Bacteria; kingdom Bacillati; phylum Bacillota; class Bacilli; order Caryophanales; family Paenibacillaceae; genus Paenibacillus; species Paenibacillus sp. E194. Next base: position 30,534 of record NZ_JMDX01000013.1, on the reverse strand, counting down.
AGAGCGACACGGTGCAACGCCTGCAGGATTGTCCCGCGCTGAAGTCACCTGGGAGTTGCCCTTTTGAACGTGTCACGGTAATGTATGAACACGATGTTCATCATGTTCCGGATACGCAAGATTAGGCCGGCCGCAGCCGTTATTTGCAACTGAAGTGCCGCTCGCACGATCTGTAGGATGTAAGGATCTGTTCTGGGAGCGGAATAAAGGTGGTACCACGGAAGCTAAACCTTTCGTCCTTTGTGGCGTAAGGTTTTTTTATTTGCCTACGTAAGCGAATTGTCCTTGCAAATACCGAGCTATACGCTTAGAGAAGCATGCATGGATCGAGCAGTATGATTTGCTTCGATTATATAGGCAGAACATTGTCGATTAGATATTCATGATTATGTAACGGAGGGATTTGCTTGGCAGAGAATCAAGAGCAACTGTCTATGCCTACGACGTATGATCCGAAGGCAGCGGAGCAGAAATGGTATGATTTTTGGATGAAAGGCGAGTATTTTAAAGCAGGTGATCGCAAGGATGCTGAACCATTCACAATCGTGATCCCGCCTCCGAACGTTACTGGTATGCTGCATATTGGTCATGCACTTGACTTTACATTGCAGGATATTTTGATTCGTTTCAAGCGGATGCAAGGATATGATGCTTTGTGGCTTCCAGGTTCTGACCATGCAGGTATTGCAACGCAGACGAAGGTAGAGCAGAAGCTGCGCGAAGAAGGGATTACACGCTATGATCTTGGGCGTGAAGCATTCTTGGAGCGTGTATGGGATTGGAAAGAGAAGTATGCGAATACGATTCGTGAGCAATGGGCGAAGATGGGACTGTCCTTGGACTTCTCCCGTGAGCGTTTTACGCTGGACGAGGGTCTGTCTCGTGCGGTTCGTCAAGTATTCGTGAAGCTCTATGAGAAAGGTCTCATCTACCGCGGTAAGTATATTATCAACTGGGATCCGGCAGCACGTACGGCATTGTCTGATATCGAAGTTGAATATAAGGAAGTGCAGGGGCATCTCTATCACCTGCAATATCCTCTGAAGGATGGCAGCGGCACAATCACTGTGGCGACAACACGTCCAGAGACGATGCTTGGCGATACAGCAGTAGCTGTACACCCTAAGGATGAGCGCTATAAGCATATGATTGGAAAAATGCTGGTACTGCCGATTGTTGGCAGAGAGATTCCGGTCATTGCTGACGATTATGTAGATAAAGACTTCGGAAGTGGCGCGGTTAAGATTACGCCAGCCCATGATCCGAATGACTTTGAAATGGGACTCCGCCATCAACTGCCGCAAATTACGGTAATGGATGAGTCCGGTAAAATGAACGAGCTGGCTGGCCAATATCAAGGGCTTGATCGTGCAGATTGCCGCAAGCAGATCGTGAAAGATTTGCAAGAGCAAGGCGTGCTGATCAAGATTGAAGATCATGTGCATCAAGTTGGTCACAGCGAGCGCAGTGGCGCAGTTGTAGAGCCGTATTTGTCTACGCAATGGTTCGTGAAGATGAAGCCACTCGCGGAGCGTGCAATCGAAGCACAGAAGTCTGGCAAAGGTGTTAATTTCGTGCCTGATCGCTTCGAGAAGACATATTTGCATTGGATCGAGAATGTACGCGACTGGTGTATTTCCCGCCAGCTGTGGTGGGGACATCGTATCCCTGCATGGTACTGTGAGGATTGCGGACACATTCATGTTGCAGAAGAAGACGCGATTGCATGTACATCATGCGGAAGCAGCCATTTGAAGCAGGATGAAGATGTACTTGATACATGGTTCAGCTCTGCATTGTGGCCGTTCTCCACACTTGGATGGCCGGAACAGACGGAAGATCTGAAGCGCTACTATCCAACGAATGTGCTCGTTACAGGCTATGACATCATTTACTTCTGGGTATCCCGCATGATCTTTACGGCGTTGGAATTCACAGACGAGATTCCGTTCAAGGATGTGCTGATGCACGGCTTGGTGCGTGATGCTGATGGCAAGAAAATGTCCAAATCGCTTGGGAATGGTGTCGATCCGCTTGAAGTTATCGAGAAGTACGGTGCTGATGCAATGCGCTTCATGATTTCGACGAGCAGTACACCGGGCCAAGACTTGCGCTTCCGCTGGGAACGTGTAGAACAGGCTCGCAACTTTGCCAATAAGATTTGGAATGCATCGCGCTTCGCTCTGATGAACCTGGAAGGGTTCACCTATGCGGATATCGACATCACAGGCGAATTGGGCACAGCTGACCGTTGGATTCTCCACCGTATGAACGAGACTGCCCGCGAAATTACACGCTTGATGGATGCCTATGAGTTCGGGGAAACAGGCCGTGTGCTCAATAACTTCATCTGGGATGATCTGTGCGATTGGTATATTGAATTTGCGAAGCTTAGCTTGTATGGCTCGAATGAGCAAGCGAAGAAGAAGACGCAATCCGTTCTGGCTTACGTGCTTGACCGTACAATGCGCATGATCCATCCGTTCATGCCGTACATCTCGGAGGAAATTTGGCAGCATCTGCCGCACTCCGGCGAGACGGTAACACTTGCGGAATGGCCAGTATACCATGCTGAATTCGAAGCGCCTGAGGCGGTTCGCGAGATGACACTTCTTATGGATATGATTCGCGCAGTACGTAATATTCGTGCTGAAGTGAACGTACCGATGAGCAAAAAGGTAGAATTGATTGTGAAGCCGACTGATCGTACGGTAGAAGCGAACATTACGAATAACCTTGAGTTCGTGGAACGCTTCTGCGGTACTTCGAAGCTGGAGGTAAGCACAGAAGCTATCGCTCCGAACAAAGCGATGACTGCTATTGTGACTGGAGCCGAATTGTACTTGCCGCTCGCTGGCCTTCTTGACATTGAACAGGAAATTGCACGTCTACAAAAAGAAGTCGAGCACCTGAACAAAGAAGTGGAGCGTGTCGATAAGAAGCTTGCTAATCAAGGTTTCATCGCGAAGGCGCCTGCTTCGGTCATTGATGAAGAGCGTGCCAAACAGCGTGATTACAGTGAGAAGAGAGACAAAGTATTGGGGCGTATTACCGAATTGAAAGAAGCGTAAACAACCTGTGCGATATGTACGACCGATCCGGACGTGAGCGTTGTCTCATGCCGGTTCGGTCGTTTAATGACATCTGATAAAGGATGAGGAACTATGCCTACGACAAGCGAGACGGAAGCAACCGATTTTCCTTTTGTTCGGGTAGAAGACGCAATTGATTGGATTAATTCTTTAATTCCTTTTGGAATCCGTCCTGGATTGGATCGGATCGAACTGTTGATGGAGCGGTTAGGTTCTCCGCACCGTCGATTGAAGTTCATTCATGTTGCGGGCACAAATGGTAAAGGCTCGACCTGTGCGATGTTAACAAGTGTCTTGCTTGCTAACGGATATGATGTCGGCACATTTACTTCTCCTTATATTGAGAAGTATACGAATCGTTTAAAGTACAACAACGAGGACATTCCTGAAGATACGTTGCTTCAACTTGCGAACAAGCTGAAGCCGTTGGTGGATGAAATCGCGCAAACGCCGCTCGGTTCGCCGACGACGTTTGAAGTATCAACTGCGCTCGCCATTATGTACTATGCGACAGTGACGTTCCCGGATGTCGTCGTATGGGAAACGGGACTTGGTGGTCGGCTTGATGTAACGAACATCGTGACGCCGATCGTATCGATTATTACGAATATTGGCCATGATCATATGGACATACTTGGGGATACGATTGAGAAGATTGCTGCCGAGAAAGCTGGAATTATTAAACCGGGGGTGCCGGCGGTGACGACGGTGGAGCAGCCAGAAGCGCTTGAAGTGATCAGGCAGGCTGCGACGAAAAACCAATCTACGCTGTATGTCATGAACGAACAGTTCCGGGTGGAACTGCTCCATGCGATTGAAAATGAACAGAACTTCACATTCTTCGGCCCTTTCCGTACGATGGAAGGAATGTCGCTTACGATGAACGGGGCACATCAGTTGAAGAATGCGGCTGCCTCATTAATGGCGCTTGAAGTACTGCGACAATATATGGCTTTCATGTTAGAGGATGCTGCCACGCAAGAGGGTCTGAAGCGTGCAGCATGGCCAGGACGCTTAGAGATGATATGCGAGAAGCCTCGCATGCTGCTCGATGGAGCGCATAATCCGGAGGGAGCAGCAACGCTTGCACAAGCGCTGCGCGATACGTACCGTTATGAACGGCTTCATATTATGATGGGCATGCTATCGACAAAGCATCATCCCGATGTTCTGCGACATATACTACCTTTAGCAGATACCGTTATTTTTACAGAACCAGATTTCCGCAAGAAGATGGATGCGGAGAGCTTGCAACATATTGCCGGGCAGGTGATGGAGGGCGATATGCATCGTCCAACCATTCTTGTAGAGCCGGATTGGCATAAGGCTTTGGAACAGCTACAAGCGATGACAGAGCCAGGGGATTTAGCAGTAGTTACGGGGACATTATATCTGATTGCAGACGTTCGTTCTTTCGTCCTGCATCGGACCGAATCTGAAAAGGGTTGGTGAGTTCGTTTTGAATACGACGGAACATATTCATTTTATCGGCATCGGGGGCTATGGGATGAGCGCCATCGCTCGTGTCATGCTGGAAATGGGGTACACCGTCACGGGGTCCGATGTGGCCGAACAGGATTTGACGGAAAAGTTACGCAAAAAGGGAGCGACTGTACATATCGGGCATGACCCTGCCTATGTTCAGAACGCCGACACGGTAGTATACTCTACGGCTTGTCCGAAGGATAATGTAGAGCGAGTTGCAGCTGAACAGCAAGGGATTCCAGTCATTCACCGCTCACAAATGCTGGCGCACTTGCTGAATGCTAAGAAAGGCATTGCTGTAGCTGGTGCTCACGGGAAAACGACGACATCTTCCATGATTGCTTTTGTCATGGAACGCTGCGGCGTAGATCCGACTTATATTATTGGCGGCGAAGTGACGAATCTAGGAACGAATGCCCAAGCAGGAAATAGTGAATATGTAGTAGCAGAGGCGGATGAGAGTGATGGCTCCTTTTTGAATTATCACCCTCATATTGCGGTTGTACTCAACATAGAGGCAGATCATTTAGAGAATTATGGCGGGGATTTCGAGCGATTGAAGGAAGCTTATGTACAGTTCCTGTCTCAAGTAAGTGCGGAAGGATGCTCTGTATTGTGTGCGGATGATCCAATTGTTGGTTCTATGCTTCCGAACTTGGGCACAGGTGTTGTGACATACGGCATTGAGCAAGCGGCTGATTATACAGCCACTGAGATCATCGCGGAAGATCGCGGTATGATCTTTACGATGAATCATCAAGGTAAGGCACTTGGCACAGTACAATTGTCTATTCCAGGTACGCATAATGTGTTGAATGCAATGGCGACCATTATTGTGGCGATGCGTGCAGGCATTCCATTCGAACAGGCATCTGCTGCCATCGTGGACTTTATTGGCGCTAAGCGCCGTTTCCAAGTAATTGGGGAAGAGCAGGGCGTACTTGTTGTAGATGACTATGCTCACCATCCGACGGAGATTGAGGCAACACTTACTGCTGCCAAAGCAACAAACCGTCGTATTGTTGCCGTATTCCAGCCGCAGCGTTATTCGCGGACTTATTTCCTGTTCGATCAGTTCAGCCGTGCATTTGAGGGTGCAGATGAACTGATTCTGACAGATATCTACTCTCCAGCTGGGGAGAAGCCGATTGAAGGGGTACACTCTTCGAAACTGGTTGACCGGATTCGCGAAAACAGCAACAGCAACGCACAGTATATTGCGGATAAGAATGATGCATTAGAGCATCTGAAATCGATTGTGAAGTCCGGAGATTTGGTAATCACAATGGGTGCAGGTGATATTTGGAAGACAGCACGTGACTTAACTGAGGCATTGAAATCGTAGTATCTCTGACAGTGAGTCAGCAATGTTCAAATAGTGTTCCAACAGTGGAATGTAAGTCTGTAGACAACCAGAATAGCAAGAAAAGATCGAGCTAGGGGTCGGGATTTGGCCCTTCGTTCGATCTTTTTTTCTGTTGACTTATTGTCTTTGTCTGAGTGGATTACACAAGTCTAATAGCAACTACAGCTGCAAATAGAATACGACGAATAAAGAAAAAGCCCCGACGCTGTACACGTAATCGGAAGGAGATAAGCCCCGAGGATAAGATTCTGCCAACCAGTACTTCTCCAGTAAACAGAACGACAATTACGCGACGGCCGATATTTCGTCTAACGAATCGACGTACCTCAGCTGGGGTCAAACGGAAGTTGCTTTTCTTGCTTTTCATTCTATTCCCTCCTTTGCTGCGGGATTGTATATCATATGCTAGCGTTGCAAGATTTGATAGGACGCATATAGGAGGACGGACGCACTTTCTAGCCAATAATTTGTGAGGTAGGTTCTATTGGATTGGAATCTAGCATAAATCTACTAGTAACCAATAGGACAAGGTAGGTGTTCGGATATGACCAACATGCGAACGAAGATGACGTTTCGATTCGATGATTCCCATCCTGTGAAGGATAACCATGAGATTCAGGGCATAGAGGCGAGCAAGAAGAAAGAGCGGCTTACAGATTGGGAGGAGATGTCTGATGGTACGATTGTGAATGGGTCTCCAGTGGAGCGGGAGAGCGTATCAGAACGTGAAGAAAATAGTGAATCAACTCCTATAGAGAATCGGCATCATATAGAAAAGGTCGAAATGGATGCTCCGAACATTGATCGGGAACAAGAAAAGGTAGAGAGCGAAGATGAACGAGTGGAGCGCTGGATTCGGGAGTCGGATCGTCAGTCTGAATATGACATTCCGAAGAACGGTTATGCGGTTCCATCCTCTATTGAAGATCCTGCCTCTAGTTCACTTAGTGATCAAGGCGAGTTGTTGTGGCATGGTATTCATTCGCGTTCTCGCAAGCCCCCGGTGTGGAGAGTCGTTGCTTCCGTTGCAGGCGCGCTCGCAACGGGTGCCTTGTTCGGATTTCTCGCTCTGTCTCTGTTCAAGGGCGAAGTATCGATGCCTAATCCAAGTGATGCTATTCCAGTATTCGCGAATGATAAGCAAGGAAAAGGCGGAGAGCCAGTATCTCAGGATTCGGCATTGAACGAAAAGGGAGCGGTGAAGGCAGGGGATTTAGGAAGCAAGTCCTCATCTACTAGCAATGGAGGAAATTCGGCTGCAACCGCAGCAGGTCTGTATGTGACGGATGTGAATATTCCGGAGAAAGTGTTTTACATGCTGCAATATGGTGTGTTCGCTCAGGAAGAAGGGGCTCAGAAGGCAGCGACGGAGCTGAGAGAACTCGGGCTGGCTGCGATGGAGGAGAAGTCAGAGCAGCATCGCGTGTATGCCGCTATCGCACCTTCGAAGGAGGATGCGATGGGGTTGAGCGCGTTGCTGAAGAACAAGCAGGTGGATTTGTATGTGAGAACCTTGAACCGCCCAGCGATTACAAAGCTGGCATTTCAAGGTGACTCAGCCTCCGTGGAACAATTTTTAGGCCAAAGTGATGTAGTGAATGAATGGTTAATGTCTCAATCGATTGCGTATTTAGAAAAGACCAATACCGAAGCATTCACTCAAGAGATCACGGAACAGCTTCGGAAGGAGCATCAGAAGTGGACACAGCAAATGAGCGCCGTGCAAAAAGGGATTCCCGACCAGTCCAAGAAAGCTTGGACGGAGCTGGTTCAGAGCATGAACACAGCAATCAGTGCAGTGAATGAGTATAATAAGCAGCCTTCGTCCTCGCATTTATGGAGTATCCAGCAGGCGGTTATGCAATATCGGAATGCAGAGGCGGTTTGGTTGGGTTCGATGAAGGTGTAGCTGAGAGCGGAATAGATCACATGCCAATTATATTGTTGGGAACAGAGTCTTTTGATAGGAGCGCAGCTCTTTGAGGGGGCTCTGTTTTGTATATAAGAACTTGCATTCGCATTGTTGTGAGGGAATGGATAGAAAACTGCATGAATTTGGGATTGTTGCATAGATTACCAAAATTTGTTCATCTAAATCTTGCAAAGATCATCATTTGAATGTTTGTTTCGACAGCCAGTTACGCGTATAATAGAACAGTGTCAAAAAATGGCGAGGAGAGACTACGAAAATGAGTATATCCAAATTCGAGCGACCAACGATCGTAATGGCTTCCTCCTCACCACGGAGACAAGAGCTTGTCCGTTCACTCGGTCTTCCTTATGTCGTACATCCTAGCGATGCAGACGAGACAGTGGATCCCAATCTGGATCCTGACTGTATTGTTGAGACGCTGGCACTGCGCAAGGCACAGGCGGTAGCAGATGTCCGCAAGGCGGCTGGCGAGCACGGTATTGTCATCGGTTCAGACACCATTGTCGTCTTGGATGGCGAAGTGTTGGGCAAGCCAATGAATGAAGAGGGTGCGGTTCGTATGTTGACTAGGCTGCAGGGAAGATCGCACAAGGTGTATACCGGCGTGGCGATGATTGATGCAGCGGACGAACATACAGAAGTAGCGCATGGTGTTACCACAGTCCATATGAAGCCATGGACAGATGAACAGATACATCGCTATGTTGCAACAGGTGAACCAATGGACAAGGCAGGGGCCTATGGGATTCAAGGAATTGGCTCAACGCTTGTCACGCAAATTGAAGGCTGCTATTTCAACGTAGTTGGATTGCCGTTGTCGCTTGTTAGCGATATGCTGGCTTCATATGGCATTATCATCCCGTAATGGGCACCGCCAGTATGGAGCAGCAAGGTGCAGCAGGAATTGTAAATGAGATAAGATGAGTATGAAATGTTGAATGCAAGACGGTCCTAGGAACAGCGGATGCCGACAAATGGTGCTTCGTCGGTGCATGATGGCGACCGGACAATCGACTACAGGGGGTTGTAAGATGGGACATAGTCCACTTCTACGCGATCTTCCCCATGAAGAACGTCCGAGAGAACGCATGATGCAATATGGGGCAGAGTCATTAAGTCATGCTGAATTACTTGCAATATTACTGCGTACAGGCACGAGAAATGAATCGGCCATTACATTAGCGCAGCGAATATTGAATCACGTAGGACAGCTTCGGCATTTGCACGATATGTCTGTTACAGAGTTGACGGCGATTCGTGGTATTGGCGACGCTAAGGCACTGCAGCTAAAAGCAGGATTAGAGCTTGGACGCCGTATGTCGCGTTCTCGTCTTGAAGATGCACTGCAGGTACGACGGCCGCAAGATGCAGCCGATCTGCTTATGGAGTCGATGCGATACTATGACAAGGAACATTTTATTTGTTTGTTTCTGAATACGAAGAATCGAATTATGGCACAGGAGACGGTTACGATCGGAATCCTGGATGCATCTTTGGTACATCCCCGCGAAGTTTTCAAGGCTGCTCTGAAGTGTGGTGCAGCTTCCATCATTTGTGCTCACAATCACCCAAGCGGAGATCCAACACCGAGTCCAGAGGATGTAGCGCTTACTAGGCGGCTAATGGAAGCTGGAGAAATTGTTGGCATCGAACTGCTGGATCACTTGGTTATTGGCGATAACCAATATGTGAGTTTGAAGGAACGCGGGCTCATGTAATATAATGATTGAGATTGAAGGTTATAAAAAGGAGATTAACATCATGTTGGGTGGCTTTACGAAAGATTTAGGTATTGACTTGGGAACTGCTAATACATTGGTCTATGTACGCGGTAAAGGTGTCGTCGTGCGCGAACCGTCTGTGGTAGCAATCCGCACAGATTCGAAGACGATTGAAGCGGTAGGAGAATCAGCGAAAAATATGATTGGACGTACGCCGGGGAATATCCGTGCAATCCGTCCAATGAAGGACGGCGTCATCGCTGACTTCGACACAACTGCTACTATGATAAAATATTTTATTCGGCAAGCTCAGAAGCAGCGTTCGCTGTTTCCGCGTCATCCGAACGTAATGGTATGTGTGCCTTCTGGTATTACTGCTGTTGAACAGCGTGCAGTTGAAGATGCTACGAAGCAAGCAGGTGCTAGAGAAGCTTATACGATTGAAGAGCCGTTCGCGGCAGCAATCGGTGCTGACTTGCCTGTATGGGAACCAACAGGAAGTATGGTCGTTGATATTGGTGGCGGTACAACTGAAGTAGCGGTGATCTCCCTTGGAGGTATCGTGACATGCCGTTCCGTTCGCGTTGCAGGCGACGAAATGGACGAAGCAATTATTCAATTCATTAAGCGCCAATACAACTTGATGATTGGTGAGCGTACAGCTGAACAGCTGAAGATGGATATCGGCTCGGCTATGGGGCTTGATGAAGAAGAGCAGATGGAGATTCGCGGTCGTGACTTGCTGACAGGTCTTCCGAAGCCGCTCACGATCTCCTCGAACGAAATTACAGATGCTTTGGCAGATACAGTGAGCTCTATTGTTGAAGCTGTTAAGGTAACATTGGAGAAATGTCCTCCTGAGCTTGCAGCTGATATTATGGATCGCGGTATTGTATTGACAGGTGGGGGCGCTTTGCTTCGCAATTTGGATAAGCTGCTTGCTCGTGAGACTGGCATGCCGGTCATCGTGGCAGAGAACCCGCTTGATTGCGTAGCGATTGGTACTGGTCGCGCGCTTGACAATATTCATTTGTTCAAGGGACGCAGCAGCTCTGCGCTTCGTTCCAAACGATAAGAATACGCCCATGAGGGAGTCAGATACCCGCGTCGATTCGTTCCAACGACGCGGGCATTGTTATCACTGAAGGTTGCTGCCAAGTCTGAAGCTTGCCTGATGCTTGGGCATAGGCTTGTAGGAACGACTTCATGATGGCAAGTGGACATCGTGAGCGACCTCTTTTCTGAGGGAACGAGTACCTCTTTACGATGAGAAGGTGTTAATACTGTTTAAGCTTCTGGGGAACAAACGTTTATTTTTGATGTTGTTTGGCCTTATTTTGTTTATTGCGTTAATGGGGTTTACATTAGGCGGACGCCTAAACCTTACTTGGCCAGAGAAATTTGTGCATGATACGGTAACCTTTGTGCAGCAAATATTCTACAGACCGGCATCTTATGTATCGAATTTCGTGAAGGATGTCTCCAGTCTGAAGGAACTGCACGAAGAAAATGAGCAGCTGAAGACGATGCTCGCACAATATACAAGGGATAAGGCCTACTACAATTCGGTTGCGGCGGAAAATAAGAGACTTCTAGACGATCTGGAGTTTACGGAGCGTCAGAAGCAGATGAATATGCCTTATAAATACCGAATTGCACAAGTGACGTCGATCAATGTGGCCGATCCATTTAACCAGACGTTGAACTTGAACCTCGGCTCGAAAAATGGAGTTCGCCAAGGGATGCCGGTTATATCGACGGAAGGCGTTGTTGGGATTGTCAGCCGCGTATTCGAATTCTCCTCCACAGTCCAGTTGTTGACGAATATGGATGAGAAGGATCCGAACTCACCAGCAATATCAGCTACTGTGCTTGGCAAGGAAAACAAGTCTTTCGGCGTGATTGAGTCTTATGACCACAGCAGTGGTACGTTCTTAATGACACGTATTCAAGAGGATGATGAGCTGGAAGAAGGAGATACCATTGTATCGTCCGGCCTTGGTGGCTCATTCCCGAAAGGTCTCGTTCTCGGCCAAGTTGTATCGCGGCAAGTAGGGGATATCGGATTGACGCATTCTGCTACGGTTAAGCCTGCTGCAACCTATCGTGACTGGCGTGAGTTGTTCATCGTTATCACACCGGACATGAATGAGACAGGGAAAGAGGCGCAGCAATGAATCGAAACTGGATGATCGTATTTATGTTCATTCTCTTCCTGCTGGAAGGTTCGCTGCTGCCTGTATTTATTCCAGATGCGTGGCAAGGAAGGATTGTCCCGCAACTGGTATTCATCGTAATACTGTATCATGCCGTATATCATCATCGGCATGCTGCGTTGATGATGGGATTGGGATTCGGGTTTCTGCAGGATATTGTATATTATGGCCATATGCTGGGCCCACACACATTTAGCATGGGGCTGCTCGGATATTTGACTGGATTACTTTTTGCGTCTCGCAACACATCCATGATTACGATGATAATCATTTCGGTATTCGGCAGCTTTGCCTATCAGACGATGCTGTATGCAGCTTACAGACTGTTTGGCTTGCATGGAATGACATTCGAATATGCAATATTCGATTTTATGATTCCAAGCTTGATTGTACAGCTTGTCTTCTCGCTGGCCATATATGTTCCGATGCGAAGATGGTTCGACCATTTGTCTGGGAAGAAGTCTGCCGAAGATGAACAGGGGTGATAGCCGTCTTGGAACATGTTTCCAGACGGCTTATGCCTTTTTGTTATCGATAATTTCTTTTTCAACCTGGTGTTGCAGGAACTTTCCTCTTCCATCTCGAAAAAGATAAAATTGGGGAGGGACCTTTCATGACGGCCAAGCCACTGGTAACGATTAAAGGCATGAAGGACGGCCTGGTGTTCCTGCTTGACGATAAGTGTGAATTTGCAGTCTTGTTGGGCGAATTGCGCGACAAGCTTGACCATACACCGCATTTTTTCGACGGACCGATTGTATATGTCGATGTCAAGTTAGGAGCCCGCGCTGTGACAGACGAGCAGAAGACAGAAGTGCTGGATGTGCTGCGTCAGCGGGGGAATTTACTCGTACGTTCGATTGGATCTTTTGAGGACAAGAAGGCGGAGCAGAAGGGGTATCGTATCGAGACGAGAACCGGTATGGTCCGTTCTGGACAGGTGCTGCGCCACGAAGGTAATTTATTGTTTTTAGGAGATGTCAACCCTAGCGGAATGATTATATGCACTGGCGATGTAATGGTCCTAGGAGCGCTGCGTGGAATGGTTCATGCAGGGGCAGAAGGAGAGCTATCTGCCGTTATTGGGGCCGCGTTATTTGCACCGACGCAACTACGCATCGGGGAAATTATTAGCAGACCGCCAGATGAATGGGGTGTAACCCAATCGCATATGGAATTTGCTTATGTGCATGAAGGTGTCATGCAAATTGATAAAATCTCGCAGCTACATCGCGTTCGCAAGGACATCAATATGTTCAAAGGAGTGTAGAAGGATGGGAGAGGCAATCGTCGTCACTTCGGGCAAAGGCGGTGTCGGCAAGACGACGACATCCGCGAATATCGGTACCGCGCTTGCTTTGCTCGGCAAAAAAGTGTGCATGATCGATACAGATATCGGTCTTCGCAACTTAGACGTCGTGATGGGGCTTGAGAATCGTATCATCTATGATATTTGCGATGTTGCGGATGGCCGTTGCCGATTGAATCAAGCGCTTGTGAAGGACAAGCGGTTTGATGAGTTGTATATGCTGCCTGCCGCTCAGACGAAGGACAAGTTGGCAGTGTCTCCAGAACAGATCAAGGATATCGTTCTGGAACTGAAGAAGGACTTCGAATACGTTATCATTGACTGTCCAGCGGGCATTGAACAAGGATTCAAAAACGCGATCGCAGGAGCAGACCATGCCATCGTTGTTACGACGCCTGAGAATGCTGCGGTTCGTGACGCTGATCGGATCATTGGACTGCTGGAGAATTCGGAAGTCTCCTCACCGAAGCTGATTGTGAACCGTGTGCGCGCCAACATGATGAAGAAGGATGGCGGCATGCTTGAGCTGGATGATATTTTGCAAGTGCTCAATATCGATTTGCTAGGCGTTGTTCCTGATGATGAAATGGTTATTAAAGCGGCTAACTCTGGTGAACCTACGGTCATGAATCCAGATGCGCCTGCTGCTGTGGCTTATCGGAATATCGCGCGCCGCATCCTGGGGGATACAGTACCACTGATGCCGCTTGAACAGAAGAAAGGCGTGCTAGACCGTGTGAAGAAGTTTTTTGGAATGGGATGATTAATCAGTGTTTAACAAGCTGAAACGAATTGATTGGATTATAGTCGGTATTTTGCTCGTGTTCTCGGTGTTCAGCCCACTGGTCATCCTAAGTGCAACGCATGGGGATGCAATGTTCAGCGATACATCCATGATGATGAAGACGATTATATTCTATATTCTCGGATTTATCCTTATGTTTGCCGTAGCGCTGTTCGATTATCGATTGCTATTGAAGAGCTGGCCGATTTCAATGGGGATCACAGTCCTGCTTCTTGTTGGCGTGTTTTTCCTAGGGGCGGATCTTAACGGGGCCGTTGGCTGGTACAAGCTCCCTGGAGGACAGACCTTCCAGCCTGCAGAGCTCGCGAAGATTACCCTCATATTTGCGTTAGCGCAATTGCTAGGAAGACGGAATGGGGATCCACTCTCATTTACGAAGGACTTGCTGCCAATTGGATTGGTAACGATCCTTCCATTTGGACTAGTAGTGATTCAGCCTGACCTTGGTAACGCCATTATTTATATTATAATACTGATTGGTATGCTATGGATCGGAGCGGTAAAATACCGGCATGTCCTTGTGGCGCTCCTCTGTGTTGCCGTCATAGGGGGAGCGATCTACGTATCGTTCACGACCTTCAATAAAGAAGTCAAGGATTTCTTCGTGAATAAGATCGAGAAGAAGCATTGGTATGAGCGGATAAACACATTTATCAACCCAGAGAAAGCAACCAACGATGCGAAGCATCAATCCAACTATGCGATGATTGCGATTGGTTCAGGCGGACTCAGCGGTGATGGCTACATGAAGGGCGAATTGAAGCAGCGCAGCTTCATACCGTATACGTATTCGGATGCCATCTTCGTGGTAATCGGTGAGGAATTCGGGTTCCAAGGCTCGGCCCTACTGCTTCTGCTGTACTTCCTGATGATATACAGGATGATTCTCATTTCCTTCCAGTGTTATGACTTGCGAGGGTCATACATGATAATCGGTATTGTGTCGATGTTCGTGTTCCAAATATTCGAGAATATCGGGATGATGATCGGCCTTATGCCGATTACCGGGATTACGCTGCCATTCATCAGTTATGGCGGTACATCACTTCTCTTGAATATGATTTGTATTGGACTGGTGATGAGCATACACATTTATCAAGAGAAATATCAGATTGAGCCTTAATGGAGTCGAAGATTAGGGTCTCAGTCTCATCATTTACGAAATTAGCGCTGAGGCGGCAATACGTCCATAACGGATGTAGTGCCGCTTTTTTGCGTACATCTGCTTGTTCCCAGGCTCACTGCTCATATCTGCTGTAGGCTTGTCATACACATGTGATAAGCACATCATTCAGCTGATGTATATTGTTGAAATGGGTTAAGAAGGGATGAGACGAGTATGAAAGAAGATATTCGGCGCCGAAGAGAAGAACGAATCCGTGACATTCTAATGGCTGAAGAGATGAAACGTAAGTCGCATGCGAAGGAAGGTGTGGAAGGTAATCTGTCTTCCCATTCACTTGTTCAACCCGATGTCGTGTTGAATGCTCCCTCTGCAACGGCTGTCTATAATAACGGAGAGCAGCGTGAGGAATACGAATTGAATCAAGAGTACACGTATGATCCTGAGCAGCAGTGGAAGATAAGCCGTTCGAAGTGGAATGAACGCTACGGCTGGGAAGAACCTCCTACAGGAAGAGGCAATGTATGGCGCTCCTTGCGCTCCAGACTTCTCGTATCCATTTTGTTGTTCGCTGCAGCTTATGGAATCACATCCTTCCCGGCGGAATGGAATGCACCTCTGCGCGCTTGGATTCAAGTGTCCCTTCATGATGAGATGGACATGCGTCCGATTGCGGCGTGGTATGAGCGAACTTTCTCCGGAACACCTGTGTTCATCCCTTTGTTTCCACAAGATAAGGAATCAACGAAGGCTGTACAGTCCACACATACCTATCCATCCCCGATTAAGGGGCAGATTGTGCAGCCGTTTGCTATGAATTTGAAGTCTGTCGCGATTGCCCCCGATCATGCGAGCGGTGCGGCGATTGAAGTTCAGAATATTGCTACGGGCAAAATTGAACGGGTAACTTCAGACGAGAAGTCAGGGATTACAGTAACTGTCCAACATGCTGATGGTCTTGTGACGGTGTATAGTGGGCTTACAGCGACTTCTGTGCAACAGGATGACTGGCTTGAACCCGGCGCAACAATTGGCACGATACAGAGTCAGGAGAACCAGACGGGGGTAGGCACTGAGCCTGTACTTACATTTGCGATGCAGCAGCGCGGCGTTTATATTGACCCGGCGGATGTGATACGAATTGATTAAATGGGGGGGGACCACCTACTCACTTCATCCGCTATTTGTGATCCTTATGGCTGCAGCTGCAGCTACAGGCTATATATTTGAATTGCTTACGTTATTTACGATCGTGCTGATTCATGAACTGGGACATGTAGCTTGTGCTAAGGTGTTCGGATGGACTATTACGGAAGTGAAGCTGCTGCCCTTCGGAGGGATGGCGGAGACGGATGATGGAGCACTATCGCCTGCTTGGCAAGAATGGATTGTAGCGGTAGCGGGGCCAGTACAAAATGGTCTCATGATATTGATTGCATGGTATGCGGAAGCGATGGGTTGGTGTAGTCCAGAATGGGCGAAAGGGTTTATTCAGGCCAATGCGTTCATTGGATTGTTCAATTTGCTGCCGATTCTTCCGCTTGACGGCGGACGGATGATGCAAGCAGCATGCTCGCTGTGGATGAGCTATCATCGAACCTTGCTTGTTGGTGCGAGGGTCAGCCTTGGGTGCAGTGCCATTATGCTGCTGTACAGTGTGTGCCCGGTAGTTGTGGGAGGCAAGCTGAACATTAATCTCTTGATGCTAGCTCTCTTTTTGCTGTGGACCAACTGGGTAGAACATCGAAATGTTCCTTTTCGTTTCATACGATTTTTGATGAATCGTCCCACGAGGTTGCGCGAGTGGGAGAGTTCAGTCGCATTAGGACGTCCAATTGTAACAAAAGGGGGGCGTTCGTTGTCTAGAATCGTTCGTCTGTTCCGCAGAGATGCCTACCACTTTATATATGTAATGGGTGATGAAGGGCGAATCCAACGGATCGTTCCGGAACAGCAATTAATTGATGCTTTCTTCGATGAACCCCCGCCTCGGAATCGTATGAAATCATGAGCACCATCTAGGTAAGTTTGGACTTAATTATGGGGACGAAAAGAAACAGTTATCATTTTTTCTAGCCTGTTCCATAAACCGGCATGTTCACCTTATCCTGCTTCATGTTACAATGGAAGATGACGCGCTGTAGTAGAGGTGATACCATGAATCAGATGATTGTTCACTGTGAGGAACAAGTGACGCAGATGGCGTTGCTTGAACATGGTCGGCTCGTCGAATTTGCAGTCGAACGTGCAACTGGCACCACGCTGGTCGGCAGCTTATTTAAGGGGCGGGTAGTGAATGTGCTTCCTGGAATGCAGGCTGCGTTCGTGGACATCGGGCAGAAGAAAAATGCATTTTTATATGTCGATGATTGTTTACATCCTCATCTGGAGAAGCAGCCTAAGCAGAAACCGCCGATAACGAGTCTGCTTCGAGTTGGACAGGAACTTATCGTGCAAGTGATGAAAGATCAGCTAGGAGGCAAGGGAGCGCGTGTAACCACGCACTATTCTCTACCTGGCAGATATTCGGTGTTTATGCCATATGCCGATTATATCGGTGTATCTAAGAAGATTGAGCAGGAATCGGAACGCAATCGATTGAAGCAGCTTGCTGAACAGCTTCGCCAGGGCGAAGAGGGGCTGATTATTCGAACCGTTGCTCAAGGTGAATGGACGGAGACGCTTGAAGGTGATATTGAGTCACTCCGCGAGTTGTGGGAGACAATTGGTTATCGTGCCAAGGAGGCTCAGGCTCCCGCATTGCTGCACCGTGATCTAAGCATGGTGGAGCGGCTTGTTCGGGATGCGTTCTCACGCGAGATTGACCAGCTGCTCATTGATGATGTTCGCCAATTGAAAAAGGTGCAGTCGTTTGTTCGTTCGTTTGACCCTGAATTGGAAAATCGGATTCATGTATACAAAGACAGTGAGCCGCTATTTACCCGCTATCGGGTGAAAGATCAACTAGATAAGGCTTTCCAGCGTAAGACTTGGCTGCAGAGCGGAGGATATCTAGTATGGGATCAGACGGAAGCACTGACGGTCGTTGATGTGAACACGGGAAAATATACGGGGACAAGCGATCTGGAGGAGACCGTATTCTTAACGAATCTGGAGGCGGCCGAAGAGATTGCGCGTCTTATTCGTCTTCGCGATATCGGCGGCATTATCATTGTTGATTTCATCGATATGGATACGGAAGAACATCGAGTGCGTATTGTGGAGCGATTGGAAACGATGATGCGGAAGGATCGTACGAAGTGCCTGGTTGTCGGTTGGACGAAGCTTGGTCTGATGGAACTGACACGTAAGAAGGTTCGCGAGCAGGTTATGCACCAACTGTTCCAGCCCTGTGCCGAGTGCGAGGGAAGCGGAGTTGTTTTGTCCCCGCTTTCTGAACGGGTACCGGAAATTATACGTTGATTTTTATTGCAGAGTGTGCTAAGATCTACGGGTATGTGTTAAGTCTAGTGCTGCACATGCTGTAACCGCACCAGACAGGTATGAAGTGTGAAGCGATGCTTCACCACCTGATTTAGGCGAGTCTGAGACATGAGGAGGTGCAACACAATGTACGCAATTATCGAAACAGGTGGCAAGCAGTATAAAGTTCAAGCTGGTGATGTATTGTACATCGAGAAGCTGAACGCTGCTGAAGGCGAAAGCGTGACATTTGACCGTGTATTGGCAGTATCCAAGGACAACGGCTTGGTCACAGGTACTCCGGTAGTATCCGGTGCTACTGTTACGGCGAAAGTTGAAAAGCATGGAAAAGGCGCGAAAATTGTCGTGTACAAGTACAAAGCGAAAAAGAACTACCGTCGTAAGCAAGGTCATCGTCAACCGTATACAAAAGTGACGATTGAGAACATTCAGGCGTAAGAAGGTGCCATATGATTCGCATTACAATACGGCGTAAGCCGGATCGTTCAATTGAGAGCTTCTCCATTGAAGGACATGCGAATTATGCTCGCCACGGAGAGGATATCGTATGTGCGGGAGTCTCTTCGGTGTCGGTGGGCGTGGTGAACGCCATTGAAGCATTGACGGGCATTGAGCTGGAGTGCAGGATGAAGGATGGGTTTTTGAGTGGACGTGTTCCTCGCATTAATCAACCGGATATCGAAGCTAAGGTTCAATTGCTGTTGGAGTCGATGATCGTCAGTTTACACACGATCGAAACTTCATACGATTCGTATCTTCAAATAGAAGACAAATAAGTGAGCAAGGAGGTAGACTATAATGTTGAAACTGAACCTTCAGTTGTTCGCATCCAAAAAAGGGGTAGGTTCCACAAAGAACGGCCGTGATAGTAAAGGTCGTCGTCTTGGTGTGAAGCGCTCCGACGGTCAAGTAGTTTCTGCTGGCAGCATTTTGGTGCGTCAACGTGGTACAAAAATTCACCCAGGTAACAACGTGGGCATCGGTAAGGACGACACTCTGTTCGCGAAAGTGGACGGCGTTGTTAAGTTCGAACGTTGGGGCCGCGATCGCAAAAAAGCGAGCGTCTACCAGGTTGAAACTGCACCAGTTGCAGCAGCTGTTGAGAACTAAGACGACTGAAGAACCCTCGGCTTGAGCCGGGGGTTTTTTTAATGAATAAGAGACGACAATGCGTTGTATGGCAAAGTGTAAGTTATGTCGAGCCTGTCATAGCCTATGTAGAGCTTATGCCACGCCTGTACCAAGCCTGTGCGAAGCCGAAGCTGTTGTTCGTCCGAGAGATAACTTGGTTGCTCATCTGAGGAAATGCACCGCAGGGAGCTATGCCTCATCAATTCTTTTTTTGTCTGCTCATTATTTCCCGCATAATGCCGCCATCAGCGCGGTCCGCATTATTTCTAATTCTGTTGTTATTGGAATGATTTGTGCAAATCCTTTATTTCTTAGTATGATTTTGTTTGGACGCGGTTTCAGGCGCGTGATATACTGAAATTCGGGGAGTTTGTACATAACTGGAAATGTGTGAGTATCGGGGAGCGAAGTGATGAATAGGACAAGCTTATGGATCGGCTGTTGCTGGGCTGTTGCTGGGCTGTCGCTGCAGCTGGGACAGCAGCTATCATTGGTTGGAATATGCACATCGGGTGGCGTATTGGACTCGCATCCGTTGTGGCTGCCAGTATTGGCGGAGCATTTTTTGCTATTCTCGCGACAACAACAACGACAAAGAGAACGAATGCTTCAAGAGGCCCAATTAGCGGCAATTCACTTAATGAATCATCAGCGGCATGATTGGATGAACGACTTGCAGCTTCTGTATGGATATGTTCGTTTGAAAAAGTACGATAAATTACCGGACTGCGTGGAAACAATAAAAGAAAGAATGGCGGAGGAAAGCCGAATTGCCAAACTAGGTTTTCCGGAACTCGTTATGTTTTTGATGCAGCACCGTACCTCTGGCGGTACGATGCCGCTCAAGGTAATGATTCCAGAGCCTCTTGAACTCGACCGATTGAACCTAGAAGTGGACACTGTCCGCTTGACGAATATGATTATCGAGACGGTTAACACATTCCGCTTCGCATCCAAGGAGCAAGGGGACGCTTATTGCCCGCTGCAGCTTGCGATATGGTGTGAATCGAGCGAGCTTAACATTCAATATCAATTAGAGGGTAAACTGCTTCGGCCGGGCGAAGTGGCCGAGAAGCTGAGACGAATTGCGATGGAACGCGGCGTGCGGCTGGAGCAGTTGTCGGCGAATCATCATGATGGGCAGGACGCCTACCAAATAGTCGTGCCATGCAGTGCATAATGAGGTGACAGCATGTTTGTAGATAAGACGAGGATTTATGTTAAAGGCGGCGACGGAGGCGACGGAATCGTCTCGTACCGCAGAGAGAAGTATGTGCCAATGGGTGGACCCGCTGGCGGTGACGGAGGACATGGCGGCGACGTTATTTTCCGTGTAGATGAAGGATTGCGTACGCTTGTCGATTTCCGCTATCAGAAGCATTTTAAGGCAGAACGTGGGGAGAAGGGCCGGAATAAAAGCCGGCACGGAGCGAACGCAGAAGATATGATTGTCCGCGTCCCCCCTGGAACGGTAGTTATCGATGATGATACGAAGGAAGTTGTGGCTGACCTTACCCGACAAGGCCAAGAGGTTGTAATTGCCAAGGGTGGCCGTGGAGGACGAGGCAACATCCGCTTCGCAACAGCGAACAATCCTGCACCGGAACTTGCAGAACATGGAGAAGAAGGTCAGGAGCGCTGGGTTATCCTTGAGTTGAAGGTCATGGCTGATGTCGGCTTGGTCGGATTCCCAAGTGTCGGCAAGTCAACTCTCCTGTCTGTTGTATCTGCGGCACAGCCGAAGATCGGTGCTTATCATTTTACGACGATTACACCGAACTTAGGTATGGTGGACGTCGGAGAAGGACGCAGCTTCGTTATGGCCGATCTCCCAGGATTGATTGAAGGAGCTCATACAGGTATTGGACTGGGTCATGAATTCCTTCGTCACGTTGAACGTACCCGCATCATTATTCATGTTGTGGATATGGCGGGCATGGAAGGCCGAGATCCATTCGATGATTGGGTGAAGATTAACGAAGAATTGAAGTTATATAATGAGAAGTTGTCCGAGCGACCGCAAGTTATCGCAGCCAATAAGATGGATATGCCTGAGGCAGAAGAGAACTTGGTGGTATTCCGTGAGAAGGTTCGCGAGATGACGGGAAGCGATATTGAGATTATGCCAATCTCCTCGCTCACACGGCAAGGTATTCAAGAGCTGCTCTATCGAGCGATGGAGATGCTTGAGCAGCTGCCTGAGGCTCCTGAAGTCGAAGAAGTGGCAGAGGTTGAAGAGCGTAAAATTTATCGCTTTGAGAAGACAAAACATGATTCAGAATTTACAATTCGCCGCGAGAACGATACGTTCGTGGTCGAGAGTGAAGCTGTTGAGAATATGCTGAAGCGTATGCAAATGAACTCTCATGATGCGATCTTGCGCTTTGCGCGGACACTGCGCCACATGGGAATTGATGAAGCGCTGCGCAAGCGTGGTGCAGTTGATGGGACGATTGTCCGCATTGCTGATTTTGAATTTGAGTTCGTAGAAGGCAGCAGCTACTATTAAAGTTCGTAAGAAAATGATTAGAACGCCTGACCCTTTTGGGTCGGGCGTTCTTTTTATTTATTTAGGCAACAATGGAAGTGACGCTTCGATCAAGTGGAACTATTGGACTGATCAATATTCGTAAGAAGGAGCAGGTCAGCTTCATCCAGCAGAATATCCATTCCGCGTGCACTATCTTGGATAGAGGAAGGCTTAGTGGCTGCTGGTATGGGAATGAGATTAGGGGATAGTGCAAGCAGCCATGCAATCACAATCTGGTAAGGACTTGCCGAATGCTTCTGTGCCAGTTCTGTCAATACAGGATGGTTCTGCAAATGGATGGAATTCCTCGGCCCACCGAATGGGCTATACGCAATGAAGCTGATGCTATGCTCATCACAGTATCGAAGCACGTCATTCGAGTGTCTGTCATGAAGATGGAGACGGTTCTGAATACAAGTGATGGGTGCGATTTGTTGCACACGCTGACATTCGCTCACAGTAACATTAGATAGACCTATATGGAGAATTTTGCCTTCTTCCTGGAGCCGGCTTAACGCTCCTACAGATTCTTCAATAGGAACAGAAGGATCGGGTGCGTGCAAAATGTATAGAGGATGGCATTCTCGCTTTAGAGTATGTAAGCTGAGCTCACATGCAGAGCGAAGAGAGTCGGGTCGGCCGTCGCATATCCAGGCCCCATTAGGACGAGCTAACCCCCCTTTTGTAATAATCAGGTACTCTTTAGTGGAGTAGGCAGATAGTGCTTCTTGCAGCAATTGTTCATTGTGGCCGAGATCGTGATCATCAAGGCAGTACGTATCGGCAGTGTCAAATAACGTGATTCCGCTTTCGAAGGCAGCATGGATGGTAGCGATAGCTTGCCCTCGGTCAGGTCTGCCGGCTACAGATAGTGGAGCGCATCCTAAGCCGAGCTTAGACACCTGTATTTGAGTAGTACCAAGCAGTGTGTGAATCATGAATAACTTTACCTCCTCTATGGAAAAATGGAGCAGCAAATTTAATCATTTGTATACTGTTACTGTCAAGGGAGGAGAAGGTTTCGTTTTTTTCGTCAGAACGGTTTTCATTATTTTTAAATAAAAACTAGGAAGACGATAGGGATAATCGTGTATAATAGATTAAACTTTTTATGCCTGTAAAATGGATTAGAGAAAATATTTATAGATTGGCCTATTGCCAACTTGCGCACATATCCGCTATAATGTCCTCTATAAATAAACAAAAGTCTTTATACGGAGGACTCAATCATGGCAGAGAGATATTACTTGGTGAGAGAAGACATATTGCCAGAGGCGGTAGTGAAGACGGTAAGAGCGAAGCAATTGCTCGCGACAGGTGAAGTGAAGACGGTTCATGAGGCTGCAGAACGAGTTGATTTGAGCCGCAGTGCTTTTTACAAATATAAAGACGGTATTTTTCCGCTCAATCAATTGGAGCGCGAACGGATTGTAACGATTTCAATGGATTTGGATCACCGTTCAGGCATTCTATCCAAAGTGCTTGGTTCTGTCGCTTCCTTTGAGGGCAACGTATTGACGATCAATCAGACGATACCTCTGCAAGGAATTGCGAATGTTGTAATTTCAGTTGAAACGTCACTTATCGCAGAGCCATTCGGCAATATGCTGGATGCGCTTCGGGATATCCCTGGGGTAAAGCGTGTGACGATCATCGGACAAGGGTAAGTGTACTTGCTTAATTACATCGGTATTACTCTATAACTACATTAAGATACAGACAGCTGCTGGGAGAATGGGAGGAACTGATTTATGAAGCCGATTAAAGTTGGATTGCTGGGATTGGGGACGGTAGGAACTGGTGTTGTACGTATTGTGGAGGGGCATCAAGAGGATTTGTCCAGCCAAGTGGGATCTCCGATTGTAATTGAGAAGGTACTCGTGAACAACATTCATAAGGAGCGCAGCATTAGCGTTCCTGAACATAAGCTAACTGAACAAGCGGGAGATATTATTAACAACCCGGATATTGATATTGTGATTGAAGTCATGGGTGGTCTTGAGCCAACGAAGCAATATATTATGGATGCGCTTGAGCGCGGCAAACATGTGGTTACGGCGAACAAAGACTTAATGGCGCTGCACGGGCGTGAAATTATGGCCAAAGCGAAAGCGAATCATTGCGATGTATTGTACGAGGCAAGTGTAGCTGGAGGCATCCCGATTATCCGCACCTTGATGGAGAGCTTCTCATCTGACCGGATTAAGAAGATCATGGGGATTGTGAACGGAACAACGAACTTCATTTTGACGAAGATGAGCAAGGAAGGCGCAGGCTATGAGGAAGTGCTGAAGGAAGCTCAGCAGCTTGGGTATGCAGAAGCTGACCCTACTTCGGATGTAGAAGGCCTTGATGCAGCACGCAAGATGGCTATCTTAGCTACACTTGGCTTCCACGCAGACGTAGCGTTGGAGGATGTTGAAGTTCGTGGAATTTCCCAAATCAAAAAAGAAGACATTATGTTTGCAAAGCGTCTCGGTTATGAGATGAAGCTGCTCGGTATCGCAGAACGTCAGGATGATCAGATTAGTGTAGTTGTGCAGCCTACGATGGTCAGCAATGCTCATCCGCTTGCTTCGGTCAATGGTGTCTTCAACGCTGTATATGTGTATGGCGAAGCCGTTGGCGAGACGATGTTCTATGGTCCTGGTGCTGGTGAGATGCCTACAGCTACCTCTGTTGTCGCAGACTTGGCGGCTGTCATCAAAAATATGAAGCTCGGCGTGAACGGATTGCGGGCGCTGACTCCATATAAGGAAAAGAAATTAAAAACAGATGATCAAATTTCATATAAGAACTTTATTCTTCTTCATGTGGAAGATAAGGCAGGGGTATTGGCGCAGATTACGCAAGTATTCGCGGAGTACGATGTGAGTCTTGATTCCGTCGTCCAACAGCCGAATTCGCATCATCCAGATGCTGAAATTATCATTATCACACATCAAGCTAGCCAAGCGAGCATGAAGAAAGTGTTTAAGCATTTTGAAAACTTGGATGTTATTAAATCCATCAAGAGCGCATATCGGGTAGAAGGTTAATCCATCAATCAGGCAGTAGAAAAGGAGTTATTTCGATGAGATACATGGGACTACTAGAAACATACAAATCATATTTGCCTATCAACGACAATACGCCAAAGCTGACACTGCATGAGGGGAATACACCGCTCATTCGTGCGGATCGTCTATCCGAAGAGCTTGGATTGGATTTGTATTTCAAATATGAGGGATTGAACCCTACTGGATCGTTCAAGGATCGCGGCATGGTTATGGCAGTAGCGAAGGCGGTAGAGGAGGGAAGCCGCACGATCATGTGCGCTTCTACAGGCAATACATCTGCTGCGGCTGCAGCTTATGCAGCTCGTGCTGGCTTGAATTGTATCGTTCTTATACCGAACAATAATATTGCGCTCGGCAAGCTCGCTCAAGCGATGATCTACGGTGCTAAAATTATTGCGATCGAGGGCAACTTCGACCGTGCGTTGGAGATTGTGAGAGAGATTACGGCGAAGCACCCGATTACACTCGTGAATTCGGTAAATCCATATCGAATCGAGGGTCAGAAGACGGCGGCTTTCGAAGTGTGCGATCAATTGGGGAAAGTGCCCGATGTACTTGCAATTCCAGTTGGCAACGCTGGCAATATTTCGGCTTATTGGAAAGGGTTCAAGGAATATCATGCTGCCGGCAAGACAGACTCCCTGCCGAGAATGGTAGGATTTGAAGCAGAAGGTGCAATGGCAATTGTAAAAGGTGAGCCGATTGCGGATCCGGAAACGGTGGCTACTGCTATCCGAATCGGTAATCCGGCAAGTTGGAAGACGGCAGTAGAAGCTGCTGAACAATCGGCGGGCCAAATTAATTACGTAACCGACGAACAAATCCTTGAAGCTTATCAATTAATGGCTGCGAGGGAAGGGGTATTTGCTGAGCCGGGCTCTGCTGCATCGCTTGCTGGTGTGCTGAAGCTTCATAAGGAAGGATACTTCAAGGGCGGAGAGACTGTGGTGAGCGTGCTTACTGGACACGGTCTGAAGGATCCGAATATCGCAATTAAGACAGTAGCGAAGGAACCGCTCGTCGTTCAGGATACAGAAGAAGCTGTTATGGAAGCAATTGCGAAGCTGGAGCGTGAACAATAATGTGGCGGGAAGAAGGGGTGCTCGTGCGTGTACCGGCGAGCACCGCGAATTTAGGGCCGGGATTCGATACATTGGGCATGGCACTTCAACTTCATCTGTGGGTCGCGATGAAACCAGCAGATCAAGCTATCATTCGATTGCACGGCTCTGATCTTGAGGGGGTACCGGCAGATGAGAGCAATCTTATCTATCGAATTGCACAATCAGTATTTGATGAAGCGGGAATAGAGCGTCGTCCGATTGAGATGGATGTATATAGTGAAATCCCGTTGACAAGAGGACTCGGAAGCAGTGCCTCAGCCATTATTGGCGGTTTGGTAGCGGCGAATCAGCTTATCGGTGAACCACTCGATGTGGGTCGTCTCTACGACATGGCGACGGCTATTGAACGCCATCCTGACAATGTTGGAGCCTCCCTCATAGGAGGGATTGTAGCAGCTGCATGGGATGGAGAACATACGACTTATGTTCGTGTTGAGCCGGATAGATACCTATCCACTGTGGTCGCTATCCCTCAGTTCCAGCTTGAAACGAAGCAAGCTCGAGGTGTGCTGCCCAGCCAAGTAGACATGGCCAAAGCCGTATTTAATATCAGTCGGTCTTCGCTTCTTGTAGCTGCATTAAGCAGTGGGAGATACGACATATTGTCTGAAGCGATGAAGGATTGTCTCCATCAACCATATCGTGCTCCGATGATTCCAGGTATGACTCATATTTTGGAGAATGCTGTGCAGCATGGTGCACTGGGCGTCGCGCTCAGTGGAGCGGGCCCAACTCTGCTTGCGTTTATTGACAAGCGTAGTGACAGCCAAGAACTCATTTCGTTTATGCGAGATACATTTAGCGAGCATCTAATCGATGCTGTTGTGAAAGAATTGGAGCCGAGTCATGAAGGTGCAGTATGTATTGGTACATGGAGCGATATGAAATCAATCTTATCTGCGCGCATGCTTAAATAGTCTACGAAGGAGTTAGCGTACATGGCACGAATTGCATTATTGCCGGAGGGCTCCGTTTCGCATGAAGCGGCATTGCATTTAGCAGGACATGATCATCAATTTGTACACTATAAGCTGATTTCGGATGTGTTTCTTTCGACTGCGCGTGGCGATTCAGAATATAGTGTCATCCCCATTGAGAATACAATTGAAGGTTCGGTCAACCTACATATGGACTGGATTGTTCATGAGGTGGATTTGCCGTTTCAGGCAGAATGGGTCTTTCCGTCTATTCAGAACCTGATTGGACGCCGTGAGGAACTACAGGGAGATTGGGGCAATATTCAAAAAGTAATGTCACATCCTGTAGCGATGGCACAGTGCATGCAGTACATTCGCAAGTACTTGCCGCATGCGGAACTCGAACATGTGAGCAGTACAGCTGAGGCGATCAATATTGTGAAACAGAATCCGGGCCGCGGCTGGGCAGCTATTGGAACGACAGTAGGTGCGCATACGCATGGATTGGATATATTGGCGCCAACAGTGACGGATCATAATAACAACTTTACTCGATTTGTGCTCATTGGGAGGAAGCCACTAGAATTACCTCCTTCAACTGCACATAAGACGACCATTTTGGTTACCTTGCCTGAGGATTTCCCGGGGGCGCTTCATCAGGTTTTGTCTGCATTTGCTTGGAGACGGATTAACTTATCTCGCATTGAGTCCCGTCCAACCAAGAGGAAATTAGGCAGTTATTACTTTTACATTGATGTAGAAATGGCGTTAGATACCGTTCTGCTCCCTGCTGCCATCGAAGAAATTGAAGCGATCGGCTGTCAAGTGCGCATTCTTGGTTCCTATCCAAGCTATTCGTATGAGTTTTCATTAGCGGATTCAAATGGCTGAGGGAAAAGATATATTAAAGACAAATCACAGCGCTGCAAGCTGCAATGATATAAGTAGGTTTGTAGTGCTGTGCGTGTATTCCGGATCGTTGTCCTCCCTAGCAAGGGGGGATTTTTTTGATTTTATTGCACACATGGATGTCAAACGCCTATTTGCTGCATAGGATAAAGTAGGTGATTTCGGGCTTATGTCCGGTAAGAGTAGGATGACGAACGTGTGGGAGGTTGCATGAAGTGAAAATACACATTGTTAAGAAAGGCGACACGCTATATGCGCTGGCGAAAAAATACGGAATTACTTTAGAAGAACTTATTGCTATGAACAGTCAGCTTGCTAACCCGAACGAACTGGATGTTGGTATGAAAATTAAAGTCCCGTCGACTCCGGTACCCTCAAGTGGACATGAGATCGTTCACAAGCACGTCGTAAAGGAAGGGGACACCCTATGGAAATTGTCTAAAGCATGGGGAATACCTCTTCAGACTTTAATCGATGCGAATCCGCAGCTCAAAAATCCGAATGTGCTGGTGATCGGTCAAGTTGTAAACATCCCTAAAATGCAGTCAGATGGCAATGTTCCGGCTCCTAATGTTAATAAGCCACCATCCTCAAAGGAAGAAATGACGAAGCCAAAGTCTGAAGTGACAAAACCGAAGGAAGAAGTAACGAAGCCGAAGGAAGAAGTAACGAAACCGAAAGAAGAGATAACGAAGCCGAAGGAAGAAGTGACGAAACCGAAGGAAGAGGTCGTGAAGCCGAAGGAAGAAGTGGAAAAGCCAAAGGTTGAAATCACGAAGCCAAAAGTAGAAATTGTAGAGCCGAAAATAGAAGTTATGCCGCAAACCAAAGTTCCTCAACCGAATGAAGAGAACAAGCAAGTGAATGAGCTAAAACCTATCCAAGAAATTGTACAGCCCAAGAAAGAGGTCAAGAAACCACACCATGCAACGGAATTTGTATATGAAATGGAAAAGGTGGACTATGGAAGTTCCCAACATGCGCATCCATGGGTAGGGTACAATCAGCCTATGAACTACCCGTCAAGCTTTGACTCATCTATGGGGAATCAATCTTTTCTAAACCAGCCAAACATGCAACAATCTTATGCCGCCCCAGTTCCGTCATTCCCGCCAAGCTACGAAATTCCTGTCCCAGTTATGCCGCAATATATGTCCCCTGTACAGTATGAGCCTTGTGGTTGTAATCATATAGATAGTAATTGGTACCCAACCAACATCCAACCGAACATCTATCCGAATGTACAACCAAACATTCAACCAAACATACAACCGAATATCGAACCTTACGTACAATCGGACATCCAACCGAACATTTATCAAAATGTACAACCGAACATCTATCCAAATGTACAACCAAACATTCAACCAAACGTTCAACCGAATATCGAGCCTTACGTACAATCGAATATACAGCCGAATGTATCGCCGATCATAGAGTCGAATCAACCGTTTTCTCCTTATGAGTGTTACTGCCCACCGACACCAGTCTTCTGCGATCCTGGCTTTCCGCCTGTACCAACTGCTATCTATCCGCCATATCCTCCTGTGTATGGCGGTGCAGTATCAACGGTTCCGGGATACATTCCTTCTGCAATTCCGGCTGCAGTACCAACAGCAGTATGGGGGCCGATTGCTCAACCATTTGTGTATGCTTGTGGTTGTGGAGAAGAGAATGGCATGCATCCATATGCGAATCAGTCATTAATGAATGCAGCTAATATGTATGCCCCAGCAGGTATACAAGGAACCGATTCTTATGTGCAGCCAACTGAATATGGTTCGGACGGCATGAACTTCTACAATCCGAACTTATACGGATCCATTCCGGGACTCGCCAATTCGTCTTTAGGAAGTAATGCTTCAATAGAAGTCGGTGGTCATGGCAAACGTGGAGAACATGAAGTAGAGTTCAACAGTGAATCGGCATCCACAACGGATAAAGAAGGGCATGTATCCAGTGTAGGTACAAAGGAACAAAAAGCGAAGATTAAAGGGTCGCCTTCCCAGACGACAAAAAAGAAGAGCACGGGGAAAAAGAAAACGGCGCAGAAGCGTTCTAACGTGAACTCGAGAAGCATTCCGTGGATCAACGGATAGCCCAAAGGAAGCTGGAGTATCAACTATGAGAGACTGCAATAAGCAGAACGATCATGGTTGATATTTCCTGTTGTCAAGATAGGACAGGCCATGATATATTATAAATCCAGTCGCGAGATGCGGCGGCGCAGTAGAGCTTCAACGCTTGAAACAAATCTTCTGAAAAAAAGATTTGAAAAAAAGTGTTGACAACAAATCAGATCCTGTGATAAGATAAAGTTCCTGTTGCGAAAGATGTTGAAAAATGTCGGAGCAGCAAGAAATGAAGATT